>DRSQ01000067.1 GCA_011372505.1 Chlorobaculum parvum
CTGGTACCGGTTGAGCCATTTGTAAACGGTATTGGTTGAGGTTTGCAGTTCTTCAGCGACAGACTGGACGCTTTGTCCTGATTCACACCGCAAGAGTATCTGAGAGCGAAAGACTATTTTTTGTGGTTGGGTATGCGACCGGCTCCACTTCTCCAGAGTAGCTTTGTCTGCTTTGCTGACGAGATAGGTTTTATGCTTTGGTGCCATAGTTTCATGTCATTATGTTTCCATGAACATATAGCTTTTTTCGTTATTTTATACCAATTAATTAACCGGACAGGACACTAGAGGCGTGCCGCGCATTTTAGTCTTCGCTATTTTTCGCCCAAAGTGATTTTCGATTGCGGCTGGTATGTGAATCTGCAGTTCGGGGACAATGGTCCCACTATTCAGTTCATGCAGCCGCAGGAGGGAATGCCGGTGTTCGGCGGTGAAGGGGTGATGCTGAATTTCAGTGTCGATGATGTCGATGCGGAGTATGCGCGATTGACCGGAGCCGGGCTGCAAACTGCTATGCCGCTGGAAGATCACCCGTGGGGAGACCGGGGCTTTTCGGTGATCGATCCCATCGGAAACTCAGTCTATATTTACTCGGATCGTGAACCTTCAGTGGAGTTCAGGCAGTACTACAATGCCTGACAACGTATCGGAGTAAGGAGAACCAAAAGCAGCGTTTTTTCGTCACGCTGCTTTTTTTTTATTCCCTAAGGGTGAATACCCCGCCGTTTACGGCGTAAAGTATTCAGGTGTTGTCCTCAAGATACCCCGCTGCTTGCGGCGGGGTTCTTCATTCCTCTGCATGATTCTTTCTTCCTCCCTATCCCGCAGCCTTCACCAACCTCTCTCGTATCGCTCGTCCAATTCCCTCCTCCCGCGGCAGTTCGCAATAAATTTCACGAATCCCCTCAGCATCGCACGTCCGAAAAAATCCGAACAGCACGCGGGCGTATTCGTTCAGGTCGCGGCATTGGAGGGATTTTGTGGCTCCGGCTGGCGGAGTAGAGAGCCCGATCCAGGCGGCGGGCGGTTGTGTCGGGAGGTTTTTCAGAGAGGTTTCGACGAGGATGATTTCGGCTTCGGGGCTGTAGTGGCGGTACTTCTGGCCGGGGCTTTTTGGCGTTTCGCCCTTACGGCAGCTCGTCGCGACCTCAATATCCGGCACCAGCTCACGGAGTGCTTCGAGGCTGATTGCTCCGCTTCGGAGCAGGAGCGGGGGCTCGGTGGTGCAATCGACGATGGTGGATTCGAGGCCGATGGTGCTGGGTTCGCCGCGCAAGAGGCAGGCGATTCTGCCGTCGAGGTCGTGCTCGACAGTTTGCCAGTCCGTCGGACTTGGACGGCCCGAAACGTTCGCCGAGGGGGCGGCGACCGGGTGGTTGCAGTGGCGCAGAAACTCCGCGGCTTGTGGGTGGGCTGGGCAGCGCACGCCGACGGTTGGTAGCCCGGCGGAGACGATGTCGGGCAAGGTGTCGCGTTTGTTCAGCACGAGGGTCAGCGGGCCGGGGAAGTAGCGCTCGATCAGCCGCCGGGCGTCGTCGCCGATCTCTTGCGCCACTTCGCTGATCTGGTCGGGTGAGGACACGTGCACGATGAGCGGGTTGTCCGATGGGCGTCCCTTCGCTCGAAAGATTCCAGCCACAGCGTCCGGATCGAGCGCATCGGCTCCGAGGCCGTAAACGGTTTCGGTCGGGAAGGCGACCGTTTCGCCGCGGTTCAGGTGGCGTGCAGCCTCTTCGGGCTGGTCGGTGACGAGGGTCTGCATCGGTCGAAGGTGGCGGTCAGGGGGTGATCGCTTTGAGCGCTTCGGGGAAAAACCAGGCGTAGCAGAGCAGCCCCGCGACCGCTCCGGCGAGTGGAACGCTGAGGTTGTCGTCGATCCGGAACTCGCCGATTTTCAGCACCAGCGCTTCGATAATCGTCCCCGCAACTGCCATGACGATGCCCGCCGGAAACCACAGGCCAGGAACCAGCGCGACGATGACGATGGCGCTCACCAGAAATGACAGGCTTCCTTCGAGACTTTTCTGGCCGAAATGGTGTCGCCCGTACTTTTTGCCCACCAGCGCAGCTACGGTGTCGGAGATCGAGACCATCGCGAAGGCTGCAACAGCAATGGTTTTCGGGAACAGGGTGATCAGCAAAAACGCCGCCAGGGTTATCCAGGTTGCCCCGTTCAGATGCAGCCGCTCCTTGTTCAGCTCAAAGTCGCGCAGCATGGCGTCGAAGGTGGCGTGGTACCATTCTGAAATCGAAGGCACGACATTTTTGAGCACATCGACGAGCAGAAATCCCGCCGTTACCGGAGCTAGAATCAGCAGCGCTTGCTCTCTGCCGATGTGCCAGTAGATCAGCGGAATCAGCAGGGACGAGAGGTGGATGGCCTTGCGAGCAAATTCGTTCCTGAAGCGCAATTTGTCAGGCTTTGCTTCGACCTTTACGTTTTTAAACGATCGATTCATCTCGCCAGAGTGGTTCGGGAGGGTTTGTTCTTCAGCGCCGGGCACAAGAGACTTGCAGGCTGAATATACATTGAAAATCCCGGATGATGAAAGATTGGACGGCGTTGGCGTGCGGGGATTCGTTTTTCGGCTAAATCGGTTATTTTAACCCCTTACAGTATCTCGTTACCATTCTGAACAGCATGTCAACAGAGAAGCTCAGGGTAGCCGCCATCGACCTCGGCACCAACTCTTTTCACATGGTCGTCATCGAGGAGAGTGAGGGCAAGGGGATCGTCGAGATCGACCGGGTCAAGGATATGATCTGCATCGGGCGGGGCAGCATCTCCACCAAAAAGCTCGATCCCGCCGCGATGGAGGCGGGCGTGGCTGCGCTCCGGAACTTCATCGTGCTGGCCACGCAACTGCATGTGCCCGCCGACAACATCATCGCGTTCGCCACCAGCGCCATTCGGGAGGCCGAGAACCGGCAGGAGTTCATCGATATGGTGCGGCGGGAGACCGGCCTCAGGGTGAAGATCATCTCGGGCAAGGAGGAGGCGCAGTTTATCTATTATGGCGTGCGCAATGCCGTCATGTTCCGCGACAAGCCCGATCTGCTGTTCGACATTGGCGGCGGGTCGGTGGAGTTCATCATCGCCGACAAGAGCGAGGTCTATCAGCTCGAAAGCCGCAAGATTGGCGTTGCGAGGATGATGGAGCGGTTCCTGACAACCGATCCGGTCTCTAAGCACGAACTGAAGCTGCTGGAGCAGTTTTTCGCCGCCGAGATTTTCGATTCGGCTGAAAAGGCTCACAAACTGGGCGTCACCCGCGCGATCGCTTCGTCCGGTACTGCCGAGAATATCGCCCGTATGATTCGCCCCGGCAAGGATGCCGATAGCGTGGACGGGCTGAACCAGACCGGTTTTACCCGGCAGGAGTTCGAGAGCTTCTACAAATCGGTGATTTCGATGGATCGCTCGGCGCGGCGCAAGCTGACCGGGCTGGATGAAAAGCGGGTCGATCTGATCGTGCCAGGTCTGATTCTGATTAACGTCATTTTCCGGGAGTTCAACCTCAAGGAGGTCGTCATTTCTGACTCCGCGCTGCGCGAGGGGATGGTGGTGCACTACATCGCCTCCATGAGGGGGCGCGGGGGGAATGGCCAGCTCGATATCCGTCGCCAGAGCGTTATCGAGCTGGCGCACCGTTGCAACTGGCACGAGCCGCATTCGCGGCAGGTTGCGCGGTTGTCGCTCATGCTGTTCGAC
The DNA here is from genome assembly GCA_011372505.1 of Chlorobaculum parvum. Taxonomy (GTDB): domain Bacteria; phylum Bacteroidota; class Chlorobiia; order Chlorobiales; family Chlorobiaceae; genus Chlorobaculum; species Chlorobaculum parvum_B. Next base: position 3,713 of record DRSQ01000067.1, read on the forward strand.
CAGCTCCAGCCGTTGCACGAACTGAAGCCACGTTATCGGGAGTTGCTCGAATACGCTGCGCTGCTGCACAATATCGGCGTGTTTATCTCGATTTCAGCGCACCACAAGCACTCGCAGTACATCATCATGAACAGCGATCTGCGCGGTTTTGCGCCCGCCGAAATCGAGATCATCGGCAATGTCGCCCGCTACCACCGCAAGCAGCCGCCGTCGGAGAAGCATCCGCTCTATAGCCAGCTCAAGCCGTCGCACCGCCGCGCGGTCGATGTGCTGTCTGGCATTCTGCGCGTGGCCAACGGCCTGGAGCGTGGACACCGGCAGAACGTGATTTCGCTCACGGTGCGCGACGAGCCGAAGCGGATTGTGATCGACGCCCTGACCCGCTTCGAGCCGGACATCGAGCTGTGGGCGGTGAGCGGGCACAAGCGGTGGCTCGAAGAGGTGCTCGGCAAGCCGGTCGAGATCAAAGCTGCGGTGCAGGAATGACCCTGTACGACGAGCTTTCCCGGCTAGGCTCGCTCTGGTTTGAATCCACGCGCCCGGACGCGCGCTACGGCGACTCTCTCCTCTTTACCGATCCGGTTGAAATCCTGACGCTCCACTCCGGCGACGACATCCGTTCGTGGTTCGCACAGCTTGAGTCGCGGATCGAGAACGGATTTGCACTTGCCGGCTGGCTCGGCTACGAAGCGGGCTACCTGCTTGACTCCGCGCTTGCTGGCTGCACATGGCCTGACGATGGCCGCACGCTGCTCGGCTGGTTTGGCGTCTATCGCGCTCCGCAACGGCTCGACCGGGCGCAGATTGCTGAGGCGGATGAACGGGCTGCCGGACGGGAGTGCGAGGTTTCCGGATTTGGCTTCGAGTTCGACGAGGCCGGCTACTGTGAGCGCATCGACCGGTTGCGCGAAGAGATTTCCGCCGGAAATGTCTATCAGGTCAACTTCACCGGGCGTTGCGGCTTCACCTTCGACGGCGCTCCGGAGGCGCTCTACGTGGCGATGAAGCGCCGCCAGCCTTCCCCGTGGTCGGCGATGCTCAACACCGGCGACCGTCTGGTGCTCTCCTTTTCGCCCGAGCTGTTTTTCGTTCGCGAAGGTCGCCTGATCGAAACCATGCCGATGAAGGGCACCGCGCCGCGAGCCGCGAGCGCTGAGGAGGATCGTGCTGTCCGCGAAGGGCTGGCCAGGTGCGAAAAGAACCGGGCGGAGAACCTGATGATTGTCGATCTGTTGCGCAACGACCTGGGCCGCGTTTGCACTCCTGGCTCGGTGCAGGCCTCCGGGCTGTTCGAGACGCAGACCTACCCGACGCTGCACCAGATGGTTTCGACCATTCGCGGCGAGCTTCGCCAGACGACCCCGCTGCACGACCTCTTCCGCGCGCTCTTTCCCTGCGGCTCGGTGACCGGCGCGCCGAAGGTGCGGGCGATGAAGCTGATCCGCGAGCTGGAGCGCAGCCCGCGCGGAGTCTATACTGGTGCGGTCGGCTTCATGCTGCCGGGCGGGCGTACGGCCTTCAACGTGGCGATCCGAACCATCGAGCAGCAAGGGAGGCGCGGCGTGTATGGCTCCGGCAGCGGCATTGTCTGGGACTCCGAGCCGGAGCAGGAGTACCGCGAGTGCCTGCTCAAGACGGCGATTCTCTCCGGCCTCGTCCCGGAGGGTCGCCAGACGCCGGGTATTTTCGAGACGATTCAGTGGAACGGTTGCGACTATCTGCTGCTCGACGACCACCTCACTCGGCTCACCTCGTCGGCGCAGGCGCTCGGCATCGACTTCGAGCGGAGCGCCATCCTCGATGCCCTGTCAGGAAAGGCTAAGGAGTTGCGGGAGTGCGGCGGTCGTCACCGCGTCCGGTTGACGCTCGACGGCTGCGGCGGAGTGGCCGTCGAGTCGGAGCCGTTCGTGCTCGACACATCCGGCAACCCCGTCCGGGTCAGTATCGCCAGCGAGCGGGTCGATTCCCGCGATCCGTTGCTTCGCCACAAAACCACCGCCCGCGAGTGCTACGACCGGGCTTTGAACGAGGCGATGACCAACGGATTCGGCGAGGTGCTGTTCCTGAACGAGCGGGGCGAGCTGACCGAAGGCGCGATCAGCAACCTGCTGCTGCGCATCGACGGCCGCTGGTTCACGCCCCCCGACGAGTCGGGGTTGCTCAACGGCGTGTTCCGCCGCTACCTCTTGCGCACGCGCCCGTGGATCACGGAGAAGGCGCTGACGCTCGATGACCTTCGCCGCGCCGAAATGGTGCTGATTTGTAATTCCCTGCGAGGTTTGCGCCACGCCGAGGTTGATATTTCCAAATGATCGCGCCGAAGAGGTTGAAGCGCAACCGGCAGCTCCGTATATTGATGCCGGAACCTGTTTTAGCAACCCGCTAACCGCTTCAGTCATGAGAGACCACACGCCGAATTTCAAACTGCACGAACTTACCGATGCCAGCAAAAAGCTGATCAGGGAGACGGTCACCCAGCTTCTGGAAAAGCTTGCTGCCGACGGCCAGCTCACCTCGGAAGCCCGGCTCGAGTTCTGGGTCGAAATTCCCGGCGTAAAGCACCCTCGCGGCACTTTCCGGGGAGGCTGCCTCATGCCCGACAGCTACCTCTGCCTCTCCGACTGGTTCAAGGCCGGAAGCTCCGCTATCGAAGCGGGTGAGGAGTACGCCGACAAGGAAAAGCCGCTCGACGAAGCCTGGGCCGATCTGCTCGACGAACTCTACTACCAGATCGAAATCTTCACCTCGATGGCCTCCGCCAACCAGGGCATCACCGTGGAACTCTGGGCCGGCGAGCGCAACCGCCCCGAGTGCGAATGGCTCTATGCAGTGGATAAAAAGATTGAATTGCCGTAAGAGGGGATGTGGACGTTGTGGACAAAGAGAGAAAAAATAGCGGAGAATCGTTCTTGCATTCGTCCACAAAGTCTACCTTTTCGTGTGTCCCTACGGTAGCACTTTCTCCTCCCAATCACACGCCTCAATAATGGGGCATTTCCCGCACTCGGGCTTTTTTGCCTTGCAGGTGTAGCGGCCGTGCAGCACTAAATAGTGGTGGAAGTCGATCATTCTCGATTCGGGAATGATGGCCATCAGCGCCTCTTCGGTCTGCTCGGGCTTCGAGGTTTTGCAGAGGCCGATGCGGTTCGAGACGCGGTGCACGTGCGTATCGACCGGCATGGTTGGTACGCCGAATGCGTTGCTCAGCACGACGTTGGCTGTTTTTCTTCCCACCCCCGGCAGGCTCTCCAGCGCTTCGCGCGATGCCGGAACTTCACCTCCAAATTCATCGATCAGCCGCTGGCTCATGGCGAGAATATTTTTCGCCTTGTTGTTGTAGTAATTGATCGGGCGGATGATCGTCCGGATATCGTCCACCTCCATGTGGCTCATGCTTGCGGCGTCGGGCGCGGCCTTGAACAGCTCGACGGTGAGCTGGTTGACCTTTTTGTCGGTCGCCTGCGCGGCCATGATGGTGGCGACGAGCAACTGGAACGGGGTCTCGTAGTCCAGTTCGCTTTTCGGGTTCGGCATGGTTGCCGAGAAGGTCTTGTCGATGAAGGCGATTTTTTCCGGTACGGTCATGCTCATGGTTTTCAGGGCGCGTTAGCGGTTGTTTTCCGGCTTTTTGGCTTTTGCCTCGGAGTGGTCGATCAGGCCGCGTCCGATTTTCTGGATGCGCCCCTCGGCCTTCAGGTCGTTGAAGATCGCATCAAGAATCCCGTTGACGAACTTGCTGCTCTTTTCGGTGCTGTTGAACTTCTTGGCGATCTCGATCGCCTCGTTGATCGACACCTTCGGCGGAATGTCCTCGCAGTAAAGGATTTCGGCAAGCGCCATGCGCAGGATGTTCTTGTCGATGATCGCAATCCGGTTCATGTCCCAGTTGAAGGTGTGTTTGGCGATGTGCCGGTCAATCTCTTCGCGATGCTCGATGATGCTTTTCATCAGGTGATTGAAAAACTTCATGGCGTTCGGATCGTCTGCCATCTCCTTGGTCAGCAGCCAGTTGGTCGCCGATTCTGTATCGACATCCCGGAGTTCAAGCGTGTAGAGTGCCTGAACAATTTTTTCCCTGAGCTGCCGTCGGTAGGTCTTCATGGTGATGAATCAAGAGTGTTGTGGTGTAAGAATCTCGGCGAGTACCTCATCGGTTCCGGCGAAGCTGCTGAACAGTGCGCCGGGGTTGTGAGGGGCGAGATCCTCCATCGAAAAGTTGCCGGTCGCCACGGCGATCGATCGAGCGTCGAGCGCCTGCGCACAGCGGATGTCGTGCTCGGTGTCGCCGATAATAACGGTTTGCGCCGGGGAATAGTTTGTGCCGGTTATCTTCCGCGCCCGGTCGAGGGCGATGCGGGGAAGGTCGTTGCGGTCGAGCGCGTCGTCGGCGAATGCGCCGAAAGGGAAGTAGCGGTCGAGGTCAGGAAGCTTCAGCTTGTGGCGTCCTGAGCCTTCGAAGTTGCCGGTCAACAGGCCGAGCAGGATATCACTTCGATCTGAAAGGGCGTCGAGCAGTTCGCGTACCCCTTCAAGCAAGGTGATGTCTTCACGCCGTGCGCGCTCGCGGAACAGGGCGATGTAGGCCTCTCGGGCCTTGTCGAATTTTTCGGCGATTTGGGCGCGTTCCAGTCCGGCATTGGAGAGCACGTCATAGATGATGGTGCTGTCCATCTTGCCTGAGAAGTCGTGACTGCCGGTGCTGCCTTCGGTGCCATAAACCTCGATGAGGGCGTCGGCCAGCACGCGCCGGTTCATGCTCCCGACCTTCAGAAGGGTGCCATCGATGTCGAACAGAACAAGTGTGCGGTGCATAATCAGGATTCGGTTTCCTCGGAGCGTGCGTTTTCAATCTTCACCGGAATGAGTTTTGAAACCCCTTCCTCTTCCATCGTGACGCCGTAGAGCGCCTGGCAGGAGGCCATGCTCTTTTTGTTGTGCGTAACGATAATAAATTGAGTGTTATTCTCAAATTTTTTCAGGAGCTTGACGAAGCGCCCGACGTTGGCGTCGTCGAGCGGCGCATCGACCTCGTCGAGGATGCAGAAGGGGCTGGGCTTGACCAGGTAGATCGCGAAGAGGAGCGACAACGCGGTCAGCGCCTTTTCGCCGCCGCTGAGCTGCTCGATGGCCAGAGGCTTCTTGCCGCGCGGCTTGGCGACGATCTGGATGTGCGCTTCGAGCGGATCCTCCTCCGAGGTGTGGATCAAAAGGTCGGCTTCGTCTTCGGGGTCGAACAGGTCGTGGAAAATCCGGATGAAGTTCTTGCGCACCTGCTCAAAAGTTTCCCGAAATTTTTCAAGCGCCGTGCGGTTGATCTCCTCGATGGTCTCCAGTAGCTGCTTTTCGGCGCTGACCAGATCCTCTTTTTGCGCGATGAGGAAGTCGAGTCGCTCCTTTTCAGCAACGAACTCCTCAAGCGCCAGCTCGTTGACGCCGCCGAACTGCTCCTTCTGCTTTTGCAGATAGGCGAGCCGCTCCTTCGATTTTTCGATGTCGAACCCCTCAGGCAGGTGCGCCGGGATCGGGTCGAGCTCGACGCCGTAGCGCTCCATGACCGTGGTTTGGAGGTGGTGAATCTCCTGTTCGAGTCGGGTTTTGCTGTTGCTGAATTCGGAGAGCATTTGCTGCGAAACCTCGTGCTTGCGGCGCAGGTCGCGCAGGTTGGAGAGGGCGTCGTGGTTGCACGTCTGGAGGTCGCGGTAGGAGGACTCCAGCTCGTTGAGCGCCTGCTGCCGTTTGCCTGAGGTGACTTGGGCCTGCTGATGCTCTTCGGTCGTGCGCGCGATGGAGCGGTCGAGTGTTTCGATCTCCTGTTCGGCGCGCCCGGTCTGGTGCTGCATTGCGCTGATTTCGTCGCTGAGCGTAACGATGGCCTGCTGGCAGGCGTCGGCGCGGAAGCTGTGCTTTTCGAGGTCGAGCTGCGCGTCGCGGTAGCGTCCCTGCTGTGCCTGAAGCTCTGCGTGCAGCTTGCGGCTGCGCTCCTCTTCGGCGGAGAGCGCCTCTTGCATGGCGTTCACCTGCTGCTGGCCGTGCTCCAGCTTCTCTTCGAGTCTCGAAATTTCCGGCAAGAGGCTTTCGAGTTCCGCCTCTGCCGTCTGGATCGAGCTTCTGACCGACTCCATCTCTTTGCCGGTGCGTTCGATCTGATCGGCTCCGGAGCGCTTCTCGGCCTCGTGACGGGCGAGCGCTTTCTCGAGCGCGGCGATCTGCTGCCCGACCGCAGAGGCCTCACGCCTGATTGTTTGTGGATCGATGGCGTTCAGCTCGTTGCGGAGTGTCGCCAGCGCTGTTTCCGACTCGGCGATGGCGGCGGTGACTTCGTTCAGGCTCCATTGCAACTCGTCGCGCTCGGCCTTTTTGCCGAGCCTCAGGCTGTCGCTCCCTTTGGCGCTGCCGCCGAAGAGCAGGCCGCGCCGCGTGAACTTCTCGCCGCTCGCGGTGATGAAGAGCGTCTCGGGGTGCTGCTCGGCCAGCCGTTCGGCGGTATCGAGATCATTCACCACGTAGCGGTGCTGCAAGAGCATCATCAAAACGCGCGAAAGCTCGCCCGGCCCCTGTACCAGATCGACCGCCCGTTGTGCGCCGTCGATTTCGGCGTACTCGATGCCGTTGCCGCCGTCGCCGATCATGTCGAGCACCAGGAAGTGCACCTTGCCCTTGTCGGCCTGGGCGAGGCTCGCGACGGCGCGTTTGGCGTCGTCGAGCGTGCGGCAGAGGTAGTAGCCGAGGGCTTCGCTGAGGGCCGCGTTGAGCGCTTTTTTGTCACGCTCTTCGACTGAAATCAGATCCGACAGACAGCCGAGTCCCGGTTTACCGTCGCGCTGCTTTTCGAGGAAGGCTACCCCTTCGGGCAGCCCTTCGAACTTTTCGAGGATCGAGTTGCACAGCCTGATCTGGTTGTTCAGGTGGTTCTGTTCGCTTTTGTGGCCAAGCAGCTCCTCCTTGCGCTTTTCGACTTCATCCGAAATAGCGGCGCGGCACTGGAGCAGGCGCTCCTCCTCCTGCTGGAGGCTTTCGAGTGTGCGCTGCTTCTCTTCGATTTCGCCAGCGGTGCGGAGCCGCTCGGGTTCGGTGCGTTCGAGTGACTCTTCAAGCTCGCGCTTGCGCTGCCGGAGCCGGTCGAGCGACCCTTCGAGATGCTCCTTGCGGGTGCGGAGCGACTGGCGGGTGAGGTTCAGCTTGTTGATTGCCTGCTGTTGCTCCGAACTCGCGCGGCGCTCATCGTGCAGCCGCTTCCGCCCCTCGTCGAGCGCCAAGTTCAGCCCGGTCTCCAGCTCTTTAAGCTTCTCGAACGCTTTAAGCGCGCTGGCGCACGCCTCCTCCAGCGGCGTTTTCTTTTCCGACAACTCCTTCGACAACGCCTCCTGTTCGAGCCTCCGGCGCCCCTTGTCGGCTATCGAATTGCCGAGCCGGTCGATGGTCTTGCGCAGGCTTTTCTGCTTCTCTTGCTCCTGCAAGAGCCGCTTTTCGAGCGTGTGCACGAGCTGGTTGGCTGCGTTCAGCTCCTTCTGCTCTTCGGCGAGCTTTCGTTCGAGATCGAGCTGGTGGAGTTCGGATTCCTGATGAGAGCTGTCGAGCTTGGCGATGGTGGCCGAAAGCTCGTGGCTCTGGCGCTCCTCGGCGGCGATGGAGTCGCAGAGCGGCTTGAGCTTCTGCAGATGCTCGTTCATCGCGAGCGACGACAGGGTCAAGTCGAGCGTGCGCAGCTCCTCGCGAATCTCCTTGTAGCGCTCGGTCTTGCGCACCTGAAGCTTCAGCGAGCGCACCTTCTTTTCCACCTCGGCCAGCACGTCATCCACGCGAGCCAGGTCGCGGCTTGCGCTTTCGAGCTGGCGGAAGGTCTGCTTGCGGCGCTGCTTGTAGCGGGTGATTCCGGCAGCCTCCTCGAAAAGCTTCATGCGCTCCTCGCTCTTGTTGCTGATGATCTCCTCGATCATCTTCAGCTCGATCACCGAGTAGGCGTCGCTGCCCATGCCGGTGTCGGCGAACAGATCGACGATGTCCTTGAGGCGGCACGGCACCATGTTAAGCAGGTAGTCGCTGTCGCCGTTACGGTAGAGGCGGCGCGTCACCGTGACCTCGGTGTACTCGGTCGGCAGGACGTTGCGGGTGTTCTCGATGGTAAGGGAGACCTCGGTGAAGCTGAGGGGTTTGAGCCGCTTGGTGCCGTTGAAGATGATGCTCTCCATTTTTGGCGAACGCAGCAGCATCGCTTTCTGCTCGCCGAGCACCCAGCGGATGGCATCGACGACGTTGGTTTTGCCGCACCCGTTCGGCCCGACAATGGCCGTCAGACCTTTGTCGAAGTGTATCTTGACCCTGTGGGCGAAGCTTTTGAAGCCGAGAAGCTCGATTTTCGACAGGTACATGAACGGGGAATTAACGGTCTCCGAAAGAGCGAGATGATCTGCGTGAACGCAAATACCCGACGAAAGTTAATAAAAAATCGATGAACCGGACAACGGAGCGTTTACGCCGATCATTCTGAAGCGCCGTGGGTTGCGAGCACTACGGCACGTGCTTCGACGGCGGCCTCGACGTCATGGACGCGCAGGATGTCCGCTCCGTTCATGAGCGCGATGGTGCTGGCGCTGATGGTGGCGAAGAGGCGCTCCGACGGCGGCGGAGCATCCGAGCCGGGGCGCTTGATTGCCTGGCCGAGGAAAGACTTTCGCGACAGCCCGGCAAGCACGGGCCAGCCGAGTGCGTGCAGTTCGTCGAGGCGGGCGAGCAGTCGGTAGTTCTCCTTAACGGTTTTGCCGAATCCCAGCCCCGGATCGAGCACGATCGACTCGATTCCGTGGCTTGTTGCGAGTTCGACCGAGTGGCGCAGGAAGCCGGTTACGCGCCTCATCACCTCTTCGTCTTCCGCTCCGGAGTCCTGGCTCCAGCGCAGGCTGCCGGGCCGCGCGGGGGTGTGCATCAGCACCACGCCGCTCTGGTGCCGTGCGCATACCTCCGGCATCGCCGGATCGAAGCTGAAGCCGGAGATGTCGTTGACGATGTTCGCTCCGATGTGCAGCGCTTTGTCGGCCACTTCGGTTTTGTAGGTATCAATCGAAATCAGCACGTCGCTTTGCTGGCGTAGTCGCTCGATGAAGGGCGCGGTTCGCCGTATCTCCTCCTCCGCGCTGACTGGGTTGGCTCCGGGTCTGGTCGATTCCCCTCCCACGTCGATGATCTCCGCTCCGGCGCGCACCATCGCCATCGCTGAATCCAGCGCACGCCCGAGTTGCGCTGGATTGACGGTTGATCCGTACACGCCGCCGTCGAAAAACGAGTCGGGCGTCAGGTTGACCACGCCCATGATGGTGGGCGACGAGAGGTCGAGCGTTTTCCCGGCGCAATCGAGCCGGTAGTGGTTGCTGTCGATGGATTTGGTCATGGCTGGTCAAAAAATGTCGAACGGCATCGGGGTAAAGGTGAGGATGAACAGGGCGATGCAGAGCCATCCGGCGATGGTTCGCCCCGGTGAGAGGCGCTGGCGCACCGACACCGCCGGGTGGCGTGTGCCGATAAACTGTTTCAGGATGAACGCCCACACAATCCAGCCTGGCCAGGAGTGGCGAAGTACGATCTCTGGAATCGGCAAGGTGACCGAAGGCACGAAGATACTCGCCAGCTCCACTGTAAACGCGGGAAGTCCGAGGATGATGATTGCTCCCAGAAAGGCGTTGGCGATTTTGCGGTGCCCTGCATCGCCGAACATTGCGTAGATCACGTGCCCGCCGTCGAGCTGGCCGACCGGCAGCAGGTTCAGTGCCGTCACGAAGCAGGCCAGCCATCCGGTGAACAGCATTGGGTGCCGGTACAGTTCGGTCATCGGCGGTACGGCTTTCGCAGAAAAAACCGATTCAAGCAGGATGAACAGCAGGTTTTTGCCAAAGATCAGCGTGCCGGGTTGCGGCGACAGGGTGGCGCTTGCCGCAGCGTACGAGGCTGGTGGCAGGATCAGGAAACCGTATACGAGCAGGCCAAGCGCGACCGCGAATCCCGCCAGTGGCCCCGCCGATCCGGTGTCGAACAGGATGCGCGTGCTGCTGATCGGCTCCTTGATGCGGATCACCGCGCCCATCGTTCCGAGATTCAGAAAATCGGGAAATGGCGGAATGGGAATGTAGTAGGGCAGCGTGGCTCGTAGGCGGTGGTGCATGGCCGCGAAAAAATGGCCGAACTCGTGCACGGTCAGGAATCCGAGCATAGAGAGCGAGTAGGGCAAGCCCGCTTTCATGAAAAGCGTAAAATCATCGGCGTTTGTGATGGCTGGCGATTTCCCTGCCCACTCCGCCCCGGCCCAGGTGGCGGTAAAAAGGGTCACGAGCAACAGAAGCAGGTGCAGCGGATAGCTCCTGAGCTTCGGCCAGGGGTTGTCAGATGGCGGAAAAACTGGATTCTTCACTTCGCGTTGCTTCGTTCAGAATGACAAATGTTTGAGATAGCCCCCTTGTTTGACCGCGAGATCAGCGCTTTTCCTCGTGCTTTTCTGGTTTTTCAGCGCCAAAAGTTGCGCTCAGTCCTTTGACCAGCTCATCCTTTTCGGTATCGGTCAGCTTGGCTTCGGGGTGCGCGGGCATGTAAAACCACGGAGGCATATGGCCTTTTCTCAATTCATCAGCCGCGTCGTCGCCCTCGTTCTTGCCCGGCCGTCCCCATTCGGAGACGTTGAACTTCGAACGTCCAACCTTGACGTCGAAGTTTATGATCCACGAAAGCGGAGCGATGTTGCTGTACCACGGCCAGACGGTTTCGTTGGAGTGGCAGTTTGCGCAGGTTCTCTTGAACAGCTCTTCGGCCCGCGGGCTGTCCCACTCGGGCGTACCGGTGATCGGTGGATTCTCGTGGCTGGGTTGCGGGACGAATTGAATCAGGATCAGGACGATAACTGCCAGCGTCAGTGCTTTGCCTATGTTCATTGGTGTGTTCTCCGATTGATGGGCGAGGACTGAACAGCTAAAAAGTAAAATCTTTATCCCGCTTTACCAATCATTAGACTGGCTGGTTCAGCGGAACATGCAGAATCGATAGTGGCCAGGAACACTCCACGTGATGCGCCGATTTACCGGTGGCGATGGCTGCGATGATATCGAGCTCAATTTCGGAATAGAATTTCCGCGCCGAGGTCAGGCCGTCGAGCGTGAAAGGCAGAATTCCCTGAAGACTCGCCACTAGCGGTACGCCGCCGGTCAGCAGCAGGCTGCGGAAGCCATCGATGCCGATGAACGCTGAAGCTCCGTGCCGTTCCGCTTGGGCGATCATGAGCGCGATCTGGCCCGGTGTGAAGTGGTGCAGGCTCTGCGAAATTACCACCAGATCGACCGAGCCGGGTTCGAGCCCGTCGAGGCTGAACGCGTTCAGTTGCCGGAAGCTTACCGGCAGGATCCGTTCTGCGGCTATCTGGTTGCCTTCGCTGATCATATCCGGCACGATGTCCGAAGCCGTGACCTTCACCCCGATTCCGGATCGTTTTGCCCGCTCAGCCAGAGCAAAGGCGAGCCCGCCCGAACCAGCGGCAAGTTCGAGAATGCCGACCGGCTTGCCGGAACGGCCGAGCTCTTCGATGACCGGCATGAGCAGATCGCACTGATGCCCATAGGAGAGTGTCATCCGGTTCATTCGGTCGAGCGCCCGCACCCATTCGAGCCGATCACGGTCATCGTGTGCTTCGTTGTCCATGTGCTCCACATCGCCGGTTCTGATCATTTGCTCGATTAGTTCAGGAATGAGAAATCCCGGTCCAAGCTCTTTCGATGCCTCGAACCGCTCAGCTTGGAATCGTTTCATAAACTGGTCGGTAAGCTGCTCAAGATCACCGATGTTCGTCCATTTCGGGGGGAACTCGCCGCGTGAGCGAAGATCGTTGAGGGCTTTGTATCCGGTGGTTTCCAGTTGAAGCATGGTTTTCCGGGCTGTGGCCTGCACTTATGGCCGTTTGACAAAAAAGGAGCTGATGGGGAGCGTGATATGCATTCAAATATACACTGCCTCGTCCGGAAATCGAAGCTGACAGGACTCTTCGTCAGGCAGCGGGATTTTTTCTGCGCAAACAAAATCCTTCAGAAATTTTTGCAATTCTTTTTGCATGTTGATTAACTGATACTAAATTAGTATCAGAATTTCAACGATTATGAAAGTACTCAACAAAGAAACCGACTACGCCGTCCGGGCGCTCATCTCTCTCGGTATGAAATCCGATGGCTGGGTATCAGCTAAAGTGATCTCCGACGAGCAGACGATTCCTTACCAGTTTCTGCGACGCATCCTTCAGGAGCTGATTCGCAGCGGGCTGGTGGAGTCAAAAGAGGGCGCTGGTGGCGGTGTGAAGCTGGCAAAGGAGCCCCACGGAATAGGCGTGGCCGACGTGATCGAAATCTTTCAGGGCAAGGTGCAGCTCTCGGAGTGCATGTTCCGCAAGCAGCTCTGCTCGAACCGGGCTCATTGCGTGTTGCGCCACGAAATCATGCGGATCGAAAAGATGGTGAACGACGAGTTTTCCAAGGTGACTATTGGCAAGTTGATCGATGATTTGAAGGCGGTGGAAGCGATGAAGGGGTGAGTATCATAGGCTCCCCGGCTTGAAAGCCGGGGCAAGGTGAATGTAAGAGTGCTGAATGTCAGGAGGGTTAAAACCCTCCTGAATAAAAAAAAGGAAACGCAATGAAACGGCAGATCATAACGATAGATGAAACGAAATGCACTGGCTGCGGCGACTGCATTCCGGCGTGCCCGGAGGGGGCGCTGCAGGTGATTGACGGCAAGGCGCGGCTGGTGAGCGACCTGTTCTGCGATGGTCTCGGCGCTTGCATCGGCCACTGTCCGACCGGCGC
>DRSQ01000068.1 GCA_011372505.1 Chlorobaculum parvum
CGGGATGCGCTTTACACAGACCCGTGACGGCGGGTTCGAGATGCGGGAGGGGCGGCGCTACACGATCGGTTCGAATTTCAGCAGTCCGGTCGAAGTCAGCCGTGATCTCGACGGGCTGAGTTACTCGTTCGACTTTGGAGCGGGCGAGGAGCGGGCGCGTTTCGTTATCATCGACAACTGGCCGCTGCCGGGTCGGGTCGTCCCCAATTCGACGCACTATCCATCCGGCTACACCGTCGCCGATCAGCAGGCGTGGATCAGCGGGCGGCTCGATCTGACCGAGCGCGGTGCGCCACACGCTTTCGTTTTTTCGCATCAGCCTATCCTCGGCCAGAATCATCAGGACACGCTCTTCAGCGGATACGCCGACGAGCATCCAGAGTGGCAAAACGCCTTTTTCGCGAGTTTGCAACGCAACGGCGTCCGCTACTTCATCTGCGGCCACGATCATCTCCACCAGCGTTCGATTATCCGGAGTCCCGATGGCAAATCGCAGGTCGGCCAGCTTATCGCGGCCTCGCTCAGCAGTAAGTTCTATACGCCCAAACCGGCGAATCATTCCGGATGGCGTGGCCAGAAGAGCCGGGAGACTCCGGTTTCACAGGAGCTGTACACGGTCGGCTATTATATCTTTACTATCGATGGACCGACGGTGACGGTCGAGTTTTTTGCTGACGATCATGGCGGCTGGAAGTCAGACGAGGCCTTTCCGCAAGGTGCAGGGCGGCCCGATACCGGTAAAACACCGTTCTTTCGTTTTGTTTTGAAGGAGCGCTGGAGTTATACTCTCAATGGCCGGGATTCTGCTGTTTCCCGTTCTGCTTCGACTCTCGAATGACCAGTCCCGAATCTGGAATTCATGACCGCCTCGGGCGGTGCAATCAGCTTGAGATGATCGATCATGACTATGCACAAAGCCAAAGTTCTGGTACTTAACGCTAGCTACGAGCCGCTGAGCATCTGCGATGCGAGGAATGCCGTGCTGCTGCTTTTTGGCGGCAAAGCCATGGTTGTGGCAAGCCATCCGGAGCATCGTATTCGCACGGTCAGTGAGAGCTTTCCGTTGCCGAGCATTGTGCGCCTGACGGTTTATGTGCGGGTAGAGTATCGCCACGCCGTGTTGAGCCGCAAAAATATCTTCAGGCGGGATGGGTATCGCTGTCAGTACTGTGGCCGAAATGATCTTCAATTGACGCTCGACCATGTTATTCCTAAATCCAGAGGTGGGGAAGATCGGTGGGATAACCTGATTACAGCCTGCAAACCCTGCAACACACTCAAGGGCAACAGAACTCCGTCTGAAGCGGGCATGAATCTTTTACAGAAGCCCTCCCGGCCAAGCCATATCGCTCTTATGCGGCAGCATTTGCTTTCGATTTCCGATGACTGGAAGCCCTACCTGTTCATGACATGATGGTTGGCGGGCAGGAACCTTCCAGTTGCTGGCTCACCCCATCCTGATTTCCGAATAATCACCGATATTCAGTTCATGCCCCATGGCCGTGACGATGGCGTTATTGCCTACAATTGAACGGTCGAGCATAATATCGCTGACCTGGGACTGTCGGCCTATGATCGAGTTCATGATGATGGCGTCTTTGACAACTACGTGCTCGGCAATGGTGACGTTGGGGCCGATGATAGCATTCGAGATCGATGCACTTTCTGCGATAAAGACTGGAGGGTTGATGATGCAGCCGGGGCGGGGGATTTCCTTGTGATTTTTCTGAAGCAGAACCTCGTTGGTTGCCAGAAGGGTTTCTGGTTTCCCGCAATCGTACCAACCCCGAACAGGAAAGGTCGAAAAGTGCTCTCCGAGGTCGATCATGTGTTGCAGGGCGTCGGTAAGCTGGAACTCACCTTTGGTCCTGATGTCGTTGTCGATGATGTGATCGATGCTGTTGAACAGGGAACTGGCCTGTCGCAAAAAATAAAGCCCAACCAGAGCAAGGTTACTGACCGGTGTTTCCGGTTTTTCAACAAGCCTTATGATCCGGTCGCCTTCGGTGACGGCGACCCCGAAACGCCTCGGATCCTCAACCTCTCTGACACCAAGCATCGACGTCTTGCTGCCAAGAACCTGTTCGAGATCCACATCAAAGATGGTATCTCCCAGAATGATGAACAGTGGTTCATCAGCGCTGAAGTGTGATTTGCACATATGCACGGCGTGGGCAAGGCCGAGTTGTTGCTTCTGCGTTACAAAGGTGAGCTTGATCGAGTAGTTGGTGGTGAGGTACTCTTCGATTTTGCTGCCAAGATAACCGACAATGATCACCGCTTCATCGATGCCCGAATCGATCAGCTTGTCCATGATATGACCGATGATCGGTTTGCCGGCCACGTTGAGCAATACTTTTGGCTGCGAAAAGGTATGCGGACGAAGCCGACTGCCGACTCCGGCAACAGGGATGATTGCTTTCATGTTGAGGAGGATGGCGGTTTTATTGAAACGATATATATTTTAAATGTACTTGAATTTTTTGAATTTAACGAATCCAAAGCTTAGCGCGCTTTGCTGAAATGTTGTTGAACGAGGCGGTGATTGACAGCTACTTTGGCAGTGTCTGCAAGCTTCAGCAATCTGATCGGCGTTCTCGTTTACGTCTCTGTTTCGGCATTGTAACAACCTGATGAATTGGTCATGGAAAAAAGATCGAATGCTGTATCTTTTGCACTGATTTACCGGTTGTTTTTGATAGATGTCATCATGTCGCTCAACCGCTTTGTTACGAACCAATCGTTACCCCATCAATGCAGCCATGGCCAATGGACCGGGAAAAATAGCAGTGCAGTCGGGTGTATTGCCTGTTACCAGAGGCAGGGTCGTGCTGATCACAACGCGCAGCTCCGGTCGCTGGATTATTCCTAAAGGCTATGTGGAAAAGGGGATGTCGCCTGCTGAGTCAGCCGCCAAGGAGGCCAGGGAAGAGGCTGGGGTTGTCGGCAAGGTCAAGCCCGAATTGATCGGAACCTACAGCTACCGTCGTTCATCTGGCATCTTTTCAGTACAGGTCTATCCGCTGGAAGTCGAATCTCTACTCGACCGGTGGGAAGAGATGCACGTTCGGAAACGCAAAATCGTTACCCCCCGCGAAGCTCTGAACATGGTTTGCAACAAGCAGCTCGCGCAGATTTTGTCCTCTTTTTTCAAACCTTAACAGTAACGTTCTCCACTCGAAGACCGCTTTGCGGTTGCGCGAACTTGTTTGGAATGTTGCTGTTGACGGTTATATTTGCGCTATCAACTATTTATAGCTCAATGAAAAGCGATGCGTAAGCAAGACAAGAACCTTGATGGCAAGATCGGCCATGAAATCGGGATAACTGCAGGGGTGCTGCGCCGGGTTTTCGCGGCGAGGATCAGAAGGCAGGTCGAAGATATTACCCCCGAGCAGTTTGCCGTTCTTGTCCGTCTGAGTTCGGGCAAGGGGATGAATCAGAACGAAATCGCCGACTATGTGCTGAAGGATGACGCAACCATAACGCGCGTTCTCGACAGCCTTGAAAAGAAGAAGCTCGCCGTCAGGCAAAAAGCCGAGAACGATCGCCGGGCAAACGTCGCCTTCATAACGCCAAGGGGAGTTGAACTTGTCGAACAGGTTTTTCCGTTGATCGTCCAGATTGATACAAAACTTCACGACGGTTTAAAGGACGAGGAGCTGGAAACCGCCGTCAGGGTGCTCAGACGCCTGAGGGGGAATGCGATGCAACTCTGAAGCCGGGTGAAGGGTTTTTCAGGGACGAAGGCCAACACGAGGCGGGTGGTCAAGAAATCAGAGAAAACGTTAACCGATGCAGGTAAAAAAATTTCAGCCTTACATCATTGCGGTATTCATCATCGCCGCTGGTCTTCTTTTCGGCAGGCTGCTTAGTACCAATAAGGCTTCTCAGGAAGAAGCCGTTGCGAAAAAGGAGTCGAGGCCGGTCAAGGTGCGGGTGATCGAGAACGGAACCGTGTTCCGCAAGGTCGCTCTGAGCGGCAAGCTCGAAGCGCTTCGCAAGATCGAGCTGTATGCCGAGGTCTCGGGGGTTTTTGTCGAGACCTCGCGCCCGTTCAGGGCCGGCAATGCCTTTCGGAAAGGCGAGGTGCTCGTCAGGATCGATGACGAGGTGTATCGCAGCACGGTGCTGGCCGAACGCAGCAGCCTGCTCAACGAACTGACGCTGCTGCTTCCCGACCTGACCATCGATTTTCCCGAGTATGTCACGCCGTGGAAAACTTATGTCCGCAACTTCCGTATCGACGCACCGCTGAAGCCGCTTCCGAAAGCTGCGACCGACCGGATCCGCAACTATCTCGCCGCTCGTAATATCTATACTCGCTACTACTCGGTGCGGAGCATGGAGGAGACGCTCGGCAAATATCGCATCACGGCGCCTTTCGACGGCGTGGTGACGGTCTCCGATCTCAATCCCGGAATGCTCGTGCGAACGGGGCAGAAGATCGGCGAATTCTCGGCAGGCGGGCGCTACGAGCTTGAAGCCTCCATCGGCGTCAAAGACGCGCCGTTCGTGACGAAAGGGGAGAAGATCGAGTTGCACTCCGACGACTTCACCGGCACGGTTCGGGGCGTAGTATCGCGGGTCAATACCGCCATCGATGAGAGCACGCAGACGGTTAAGGTCTATATCGCAGCTGAAGATCCGCGGTTGAAGGACGGCATGTATCTTTCGGGCGACCTTGAAGTGCCGCTCGATCATGCGGTCACGGTTTCGCGCAATCTGCTTGGTGTGAACAAAAAACTTTACGCTCTGCGCGATTCGTTCGTCGTCGAAGTTCCTGTCGAGACCGTGGCGCTCGACGGTCGCACAGCGGTGCTTCGCGGGCTGAAGGACGGAACGAAGATTATCGCTGAGCCGGTGGAGGGGATGTTCGCAGGCATGGTCATCGAACCCGAGCGGGTCGTTGTGACCGGTGACAACAATCAGGAATCGGAAAGGTAAGGGCGCTGCTGTGAAAGGAATTATCAGATATTTCGTCAAGTATCCGGTTCTAGGCAACGCGATTTTCCTCGCGATTTTTCTGTTCGGTTTTCTGGCCTTCAAGGGGATGAAGACCACCTTTTTCCCCGATGTGCCCTCAGATACCATTTTCATTGCCGCCACCTATCCCGGCGCGTCGCCCGAGGAGATCGAGGAGGGGGTGACCCTCAAGATCGAGGACGAGCTGAAGGGGGTGACGGGCATCGACCGCGTCACTTCGACCTCCAGCGAAAACTCGGCGCTGATCACCGTCGAGCTGCTGCCGGGCTACGACGCCAACGATCTGCTTCAGGAGGTGACCAACGCGGTCGATCAGATCAGCTCGTTTCCCGCAGAGCTTGAAAAGCTCAGGATTTACAAGCAGGAGATGACCGACTTTGTGGTGGCCTACTCCATCTACGGCGATGTCGATCTCGGCGTGCTGAAGACCTACGCGCGGAGAATCGAACGCGACCTGCGCAACGAAATGGGCATCTCCAAAATCACCCTGAGCGGTTTTCCCGAAGAGGAGATCGAGGTGAGTCTGCGTGAGGACGCTTTGCGCTCCTACAGCCTCACCTTTTCCGAGGTAGCTGCGGCGGTCAGCAAGGCGAACCTGAAAGTGACTGGTGGCACCATCCGGGGCGCGGACGAGGAGTTTCTGATCCGCGCAAACAACAAGGGCTACTACGCCGCCGACCTTGAAAATCTTGTCGTGCGCACCAACGACAGCGGCGGAATCGTGCGGTTGCGCGACGTGGCCGAAGTGAAGGATCGTTGGTCGGAGGATCCCAACCGCACCTACTTCAACGGGAAGCCCTCGGTGACCATCGATATTTCCAAGACCGCCGATGAGGACATGTTCACCATCGCTGAAACGGTCGCCGGGTTCATGCAGTCGTTCGATGAAAAGCACGACGACATCTCGATCAGCAAGCTGCGCGACGGTTCGGCCATCGTGCGAGAGCGCGCGGAGATCCTCACCGGCAACGGTGTGATCGGTATCGCGCTCGTGGTGCTGTTCCTCTCCTTTTCGCTCAATCCGCGCATGGCCTTCTGGGTTGCGCTCTCAATCCCGCTCTCGTTCACCGGCATGTTCCTGCTCGGCACCTGGTATGGCCTGACGATCAACGTCGTTTCGCTGCTTGCCATGATTCTCGTCGTCGGTATCCTCGTCGATGACGGCATCGTGATCGCCGAGAGCATCTACCAGCAGCACGAAAAAGGGGCGAAACCTATCGACGCCGCAATCACGGGCACGATGGCCGTGTTGCCGTCGGTCTTCGCGGCGGTTATGACCACCATCGTCTTTTTCATGATCTTTCTGTCGCTCGACGGTGCGTTCGGGCAGCGCTTCAAGGATATCGGTTTCGTAGTGATCGCGACGCTGCTGATTTCGCTTGTCGAGGGCATTTTCATTCTGCCCGGCCACATCGCCCATTCGCGCGCCATCCGCGAGGAACCAGGCAAGAAGACCTGGCTGCTGAAAAAATCGGAGGCGTTCATCCATTTCCAGCGCGACCGTCTTTATGCTCCGGTTCTCCGGTTCTGTATCGACAATCCCGTGATTACGGTGGTGGTGCCCATCGCCCTGATGTTCGTCACCGTTGGCGCGTTGCAGGGGGGCATCGTCAAGATGACCTTCTTCCCGATCATCGAGCGCGACAACGTGCAGGTGACGCTCGAAATGCCTGCGGGTACTCGTGAGACTGTGACCGACGGGATTCTGGCCGACATGGAGGCGAAGGTGTGGCAGGTCAACGAGCACTACCGTGAAGAGCACGGCGGTGAGGGCGAGCTGATCGAGGCCATCGGGCGCAGCATCGGACCGAGCGCCTATGAGGGCGGACTGCGCGTGGCGCTTGTCGAGAGCCAGCGCCGTGAATGGTCGAGCATGAAGGTTGCTAACGTCATCCGGGAGAAGATCGGTGAGGTTCCTGCCGCCGAAAAGTTGCAGGTCGGCGGCTTGGGGCTGTGGGGAATGCCGGTCTCCATCGCGCTGAAAAGCGACAATCTGGAGCAGCTTCGGGGAGCGAAGGCGTACCTCGAAGAGGAGCTGAAAAAGATGCCCGAGCTGAAGGATGTGAGCGATAACGATCCGCCCGGCCTGCGAGAGGTGCGCATCCAGCTCAATCAAAAAGCGCAGGCGCTCGGCCTCACCGTCTCTGACGTCATGAACGAGGTGCGCAGCGGCTTTTTCGGCTACGAAGCGCAGCGGATTCTGCGGGGCATCGACGAGGTGAAAATTTGGGTTCGTTACGACGAGGTTGACCGATCATCCATCCGCGACATGGAAGAGATGCGTATCCGGCTCGCCGATGGACGGGCTATTCCTCTCACCGAGCTGGCCGATATTTCTATCCGGCGTGGTGTTTCGTCGGTCAACCACATCGACGCGCAGCGTGTGGTGAAGGTCGAGGCGGACATCGCCAACTCGAAGGAGTCGGTGCCCGATCTGCTCGAACGGATCGAGGCGGGTGTCCTGTCCAGCCTGATGGATGAGTATCCCGACGTCCGTTACGACTTCGAGGGGCAGAGCCGCGAAAGCGGCAAGACCACCGGCTCGATGAAAAAGATTTTTCCGATGCTGTTCGGACTGATGTTCCTGCTTGTCGTCTTCTCTTTCCGCTCGTTCCTGCAAGCAACGATGGTGTTTATCATGATTCCGTTCAGCCTGGTCGGCGTGGTCTGGGGCCACTTCATCCAGGGCTACATCATGAGCATCCTCTCCCTGTTCGGCGTCGTGGCGCTGATCGGTATTGTCATCAACGACTCGCTCGTGTTCGTCAATACTTTCAATAGCAAGCTCAAAGAGGGGACGCCCTTTTCTGAGGCTGTTTTCGATGTCGGCATCAACCGTTTCCGCCCCATCGTGCTGACCTCGCTGACCACCATTGCCGGACTCGGGCCGCTGATGTTCGAGCAGAGCCGCCAGGCGCAGTTCCTGACGCCGATGGCTATTTCGGTTGCATACGGTCTGTTGTTCGGAACCCTGCTCACACTCGTGATGCTCCCCGCGATGCTGGTGATTTTGAATCGTTCGAAAGTCTTTTTGCAAGGCCTGTTCACCGGCACGAAGCCGTCCCCCGAATCGGTCGAACCGGCGATTCGCGAGGAGCGCCCCTTTTGATGATGATGAATGCAAATTTTTGAGATGATGGAAATGAAGACGAATGAAACTCATGCGCGGAATCCGGTCGCTGTCGTTCTGCTTTCGCTGTTCATGCTGGCGGGCGTTTGCGCCCTTCCTTCCGGGGCGTGGGCGCGTGAAAAGCTGAGCCTTGACAAGGCGGTTTCAGAAGCGCTGGAGCGTAATCAGGATATTCTGATCACGCGGGGCGAGGAGAAGATCAGTCGCAACAATGTCAACATCGGCAACGCTGGCCTGCTGCCAAGGGTTGATCTTGTCGGTTCGGTGAACTATCAGGACAGGGACGAAGCCGCGCAGAACGGCCTGACGGAGTACACCTCGACCGCTGCCTCCGTGCAGGCGAGCTACACGCTGTTCGATGGTTTTGGCAATATCTATACCTTTAAAAAGCTCAAGAGTGAGGGGCGGAAAGGGCGGCTTCAGGCGCGGAACACAATCGAGAACATCATCCTCTCGGTCAGCGAAGCCTACTACAATCTGGCCGATGCCATCGAGCAGGTTGCGGTTGCCGAAGAGGCGATTGCCATCTCGGGTGACCGGCTCAAACGGGCGCGCCTGCGTTCCGAATACGGACAGGCCAACGCGCTCGAAGTGCTTTCCGCGTCGGTCGATGCCAACGCCGACAGCGTGTCGTGGAAAGAGGCGGTGCTGGGAATGGAGAATGCCCGCCGCTCCCTGAACCTCCTGCTTGACCGCCCTGTCAAGAGCGAGTACGATGTCGAGACGGAGGTGTCGTTCGACAAAAGCCTGAGCGAAGATGAGATTCTCGGAGCGGCGAAAAAGTCCTACTCCTCCTACCTCATCACGCTTGAAGCGGTCAAACAGGCCGAATATGGTGTCGTCATCGCGCGCTCGGATTTTTTCCCACAGCTCGGACTCGAGGCTTCGTATGGTTATAGCAAAACGCTCGAAGGGTTCGATGCAGGCATGAACGATCCGTCTGGCAGCTTTTCGGCAGCTCTGACGCTTACTTACAACATTTTCAATGGATTTCAGTCTAGCATAAAAAGTCAGAATGCACGTATCGAACTGAACAATAGCCGGTTGCTCGAACAGAAAGCAGCGGCGGAACTTGAAAAGCAGGTCGCCGATACCTGGCAGTCATATCGAAACAGTCTCGATATTCTCGAATTTCAGAAGAAAAACCTCGAAAGTGCGGAGCTGAACTTCCGACGCTCCAGGGAGCTGTTTGTGCTTGGTCAGCTCACCACCACCACCTTCAGGGAGGCTCAGCGCAACCTGATCGATGCACGAAAGAGTATAGCCTCGGCCAGCTACGATGCAAAGATTCTCGAACAGCGCCTCCAACGCTTTGCCGGTCGATTGGTAGGCGAGGAGAGCGATCAATGAAAGAGAGAAAAAGATTGGAGTTAGAGCTCTCGCTTGGAGAGTTGTGAGGTGGTGGGAGAGAGGATTGGTAAGTTGCTAACAGGCCCATTTGTCGTAAGCGAGAAAAAATAGATTTGTCTGATTGAAATGGTTTGTATCTGAAGGAATTAGTCGTATATTACCAGCCTTCCGTTCAGACGGGGCATGGCGCAGCTGGTAGCGTGCCTGCTTTGGGAGCAGGAGGTCCCGAGTTCGAGTCTCGGTGCCCCGACCAGGGAGAGCAATGACTGATTGAAAAGCGCTATGTGCCCGTAGCTCAACCGGATAGAGCATCAGCCTTCTAAGCTGAGGGTTACAGGTTCGAGTCCTGTCGGGCATACGAGGAAGATGTTTTTTGATATGTACATGGTGATTGTAGCTCAGCTGGTTAGAGCGCCAGGTTGTGGCCCTGGAGGTCGGGGGTTCGAGTCCCCTCATTCACCCCGAGTCTGACGAGCTGTTTCTCCGGATTACCGGAAAGCCAGATTTTTCTGGCCCCATCGACTAGTGGTTAGGTCACCACCCTTTCAAGGTGGCAGCACGGGTTCGAATCCCGTTGGGGTCACACGATATTGTTCTCTAGAGCATTCATCAAGCTGCTCAAAGGACGATCAGCAAATACCGTAGTTTCCAAGCTCTGTGCTGTTGCAGGTTCAGAGCTTTTTTTGTTAGGTTGGGGCATCTCTGATCATTGGCGTCAGCGATTCGATGGTTCGATCCGGCGGTTTTCCGCCCGTTTAGCCCGCAGACTGTTGTCGATGATTGTTCAGGGATTTCCGTTCATGAACGCACTGACTGTCATACCTGCCCATGAAAATCTCCGTCAACTGGCTCAAGGAGTTCATTCCCTCTCTTGCATCTGATAGTTCTGAACTTGTCGATCGTCTGACCTATCTCGGTCTGGAGGTCGAGGAGGTGTTCGAACAAAAACTTCCCGATCCGAAGGTGATTGTGGGGCGGGTTGCTGAGGTGCGTCCGCATTCCAACGCCGACCGTTTGCGTATCTGCATGGTTGATACCGGAGAGGCCGAGCTTCAACAGATCGTTTGCGGCGCGCCTAACGTCGAAGAGGGGATGCTGGTGCCGGTGGCGACGATCGGCGCAGTGCTGACTTCAGGTGACGAGAGCTTCACCATCAAACCGGCAAAGATTCGTGGCGAACGCTCGTTCGGCATGATCTGCGCGGCTGACGAGCTTGGTTTGTTGGACGACCACGATGGTGTGATGGTGCTCGATGATGCGTGCGAGGTGGGCAAGTCGCTTGCGGACTATCTCGAAAACGATACTGTGCTCGATATCGCCGTGACGCCGAACCGTTCCGATGCGCTGTCTCACCTCGGCGTGGCTCGAGAGCTGGCCGACTGCCGCGAAATTGTCTATCCCCAGGCGCCAGTGATCGAGTTCACCCGGGGCGGTGGACTGGTAGAAGTGCAGGACGAAGACGCCTGTCCCTACTATTCGGCAACCGTCATCAGGGGCGTGACTGTGGGGCCTTCTCCCCGCTGGCTGGCCAGGCGACTCGAACAGATCGGCCTGCGTCCGAAGAACAACATCGTCGATATTACCAACTACATGCTCCATTCGTTCGGCCAGCCGCTGCATGCCTTTGATATGCACCGCCTTGCCGGAAGCCGTATCGTGGTGCGCAGCGATGCTGATGACTCCTTCATGGCGCTGAATCAGGAGGAGTACCAGTTGCAACCTGGTATGACGGCTATCTGCGATTCGCGGGAGCCGGTGGCCATCGGCGGCGTTATGGGTAGCCTTTATTCGGCTGTGACCGAAAAGAGCACCGATATTCTGCTCGAAGCAGCCTATTTCAACCCCGCCTCGATCCGGAAGACTGCCAAGCTGCTCCAGCTCTCCACCGATTCCTCATACCGCTACGAGCGGGGCATTGATCCGTGCAACGTCAAGCGTGTGGCCGAATACGCCATTGCGATGATTCTCGAAATCGCCGGCGGCAAGGTTGAAACCGCTGAGGCGTGGGGCAGCATGCCTTCGGCCCAGAAGATCGTCAATCTTCGTCCGAAGCGTGCCAACGCGGTGCTCGGCAGTTCGATCAGTGCATCCGAAATGGTGCGGCTGTTCGAAAAAATCTGCATCAAAGCGGTTTCGCAGGGTGCCGTGTCGAACGATGCCGACCAGATCGCTTTTGCAGTGCCCTCGCATCGGGTGGACATCGAACAGGAGATTGAGCTCATCGAAGAGGTCGCACGCCTGTATGGTTATAACAATCTCGAGCCTTCGTCCGCGATGGTTTCGAGTTATCCGGTTTCGCGCAAGATTCCTGAGTATTTCCCTGATTACCTGCGCAATATCATGATCGGTCTCAACTTCAGGGAGGTGCTCACCAATCCGCTTATCAGAAAAGCTGAAGCGAGCCGTTTCAGTGACCAGCCGGTCAGTGCCCTGAATCCTATCAGCGAGGAGCTCGAAGTGCTTCGACCCTGCCTTGCTCCTTCACTGCTCAGGATCGTTGGCCACAACATCCGTCACGGCAATCGCGATCTTCGCCTGTTCGAGGTAGCGCACGGATTCGAGATGCTGCCGGAAGCCGAGCGCAGCGGTTCCGTACCACTTGCAAAGTATCGTGAACGCGAGCTGCTCTCGATGGTCCTCACCGGCCGTCGATCGCCACGAAGCTGGAACCATTCCGCTGATGAGGTCGATTTTTACGACTTGAGGGGGGCGGTCGAGATGTTGCTTGAGAAGCTGAATTTACTTGATAAATCAGCACTTAATATTTATAATGCCAACACGATTGGTATTGAAATCACATCGGCGGAAAGCGGGAACGGGCCGGTTCTGAAGGCAGGAACGGTTCAGCAGGTCAGCAAAGAGGTGCTCGACGCTTTTGATCTTGATCAGGATGTCTTTCTGGCTGAAATCGATGTTTCCGTGCTGGAGCGCTGCTTCGAGTCTGGTGTGGTTTATGAACCGCCGTCAAAGTTTCCTGTCGTCGAAAGAGACATGTCTTTTGCTCTTCCCCGACATATTCCGGCACAACGGCTGGTCGATCTGGCAACCCAGAGCGATCCGCTGGTCAGGTCTGTGCGCATCTTCGATGTGTTTGACCGCGGCGAGTTCGGAGGTAACAAGCAGGCTGAGCGCAGTGTCGCGATTTCGCTTGAACTTGCCGACAGAGCAGGAACGATGAATGAGGAAACAATCAACGCTGTTGTTCAGAAAGTTAGTGACAATGCCAGGAGTGAGCTTGGTGCGGAAATCAGGCAAGTTTGAGCCATTTCAGCCATGGATGCAATAGATGAGCATAATGGGCATGAGCTGCTGACCTGTCTTGAAGAAAACGTTGCGAGGCTTGTCGAGCAGTTGACGGAGTGCAGGAAAGAAAACGAGTTGTTGAAAGCTGAGGTTTCGAGTCTTCAGAACATATTGCGATCATTCAAGCTGCCGGGTACTGAAGGCCCGTCGTCCGAGGTGCAGGGTGGGGCTGGTGACGGCTTGTCCTACGCCGGAATGCTCCAGATCAAACAGAAGTTGGTTCTGGTTCTGCAGAAGATCGAAAGAGAACTGAGAGGCGAGAAAGCCGGATTTTGATGTCCATGGAAAAGATAACTGTCAATGTTTACGGCGACAACTATCCTTTAAGGGTAGAGAACAGTGAACTGACCGGCAAAGCTGCCGGTGATGTCGATGGCGTCATGAGGCGCTTCGCTGCGAAAGCTCCCGATCTGGAGCCTAAAAAGCTGGCCGTACTGGCAGCGATTCAGTTTGCTGAAAAAAAGAATGAACTTGAAGAAGAGCTGTCGCAGCTCAGGCAGAAAATGGCTCGGGTGAATGAATTTATCGAGCAGAATTTGCACTAAAGCGTTACATTGAAAGTAGACGAAATATCCGCACCACGACAAGAGGTGTTTTGTAAGTAAAAGAACTAACACTTTAGAACAGGGAGCCCAAACTCTTCATTTTGATTGCAGGCCTTGATGCCGAGAGGTGATGAGCCTCAGGTATTGACGCTTTTCGAAGCGACACATTGGAAGCAAAAAATCTGAAGGAGGCGCCCACCGTGATTTACGGGTTCTTGAATCTTACACATCTCTTAAGGTGCGGGTTTTTTTTGTTCAATTTTGAAGAATCGGCCCAGACTGGCCGGTTAAAAGGAGGTTTTTTTAATGGGGATCGTAATAAATCTGTTTCTCATTATTGCGGCATCCGTGATCTTTTTTGCGGTCGGTTTCTACATCGGCCGGTTCTTTCTTGAACGTATCGGTACCACCAAAGTTCTCGAAGCCGAGGAGCGTGCCGTACAGGTTGTTCAGGAGGCCCAGAAAGAGGCCAATGAATACAAGGATCTGAAGGTCAACGAAGTCAATCAGGAGTGGAAGAAGCGCAAGCGCGAGTTCGACAGCGAGGTGAGCATCAAGAACAACAAGTTCTCCCAGATGCAGAAGCAGATTCGTCAGAAAGAGTCGTCGCTCAGCAATCAGCAGCGTGATGTGCGCGAAACTGAAAAGAAGCTTCAGGAGCAGAAGGCCGAGCTGAAGCACCTGACTGAAACGGTGCAGAGCCGGTCCGAGGAGCTGGAAAAGGTCATTTTCGAACAGAACCAGCGTCTCGAAAGCATCTCGAACCTCACGGCTGAAGATGCCCGGCAGATGCTTATCGATAACATGATTGCCAAAGCCAGGGAAGAGGCTACCGAAACCGTCCACCAGATTCACGAAGAGGCTGCCCAGAAAGCAGATCGTAATGCCGAAAAGATTCTGCTTACGGCCATTCAGCGTATCTCTTTCGAGCAAGCTACCGAAAACGCTCTTTCGGTGGTGCATATCCAGAGTGACGAGCTTAAAGGCCGCATCATCGGTCGCGAAGGTCGCAATATCAAGGCGTTTGAAAATGCTACCGGCGTAGACATCATCGTTGATGATACTCCTGAAGTTGTCATTCTTTCCTGCTTCGATCCGCTGCGTCGCGAAATGGCCAAACTTACTCTGCAAAAGCTTCTCGTTGATGGCATCATTCACCCCGCAGCTATAGAAAAGGCCTATCAGGACGCCAAAAAAGAGATTGACGACGTCATTATGTCTGCCGGCGAAGAGGTGCTTTCCTCGTTGCAGATTCCGGACATGCCTACCGAACTGGTCGCTTTGATCGGTCAGATGAAGTTCTATACAGTCTATGGCCAGAACCTCCTTCTGCATAGCCGCGAGGTCGCCATGCTGGCCGGTTTGATGGCTGCTGAGCTGAAGCTTGATGCCAAGCAGGCCAAACGTGCTGGTCTGTTGCACGACATCGGTCTGGTGCTGCCAGAAAGCGAACTGCCGCACGCGCTGGCAGGTATGGAGTTCCTGAAGAAATTCAACATGTCTCCGAAAGTGCTTAACGCCATCGGTGCTCATCACGGCGATGTTGAAAAAGAGTCGCCTATCGCCGATCTGGTCGATGCAGCCAATGTCATCTCGCTTTCGCGTCCAGGCGCGCGCGGCGCAGTAACTGCTGAAGGCAATGTCAAGCGCCTCGAAAGCCTTGAAGAGATCGCCAAAGGATTTCCCGGTGTTATCAAGACCTACGCTTTGCAGGCTGGTCGCGAGATTAGGGTTATCGTTGAAGGCGATAATGTCAGCGACTCGCAGGCCGACGTGCTCGCACACGACATTGCCAGCAAGATTGAGTCTGAAGCACAGTACCCAGGGCAGATCAAGGTGACTATTCTGCGCGAAAAACGCTCGGTCGCCTTTGCGAAATAAGCGTTCGAAATTCGTTGGAAATGAAAAGGCGGGAAAGCATCCCGCCTTTTTGTGTTTATGATCCTGAAGGACAATTGTTATAGCGATTCTTTAGTCGAGGGGATTCGTGTGCCGCTGATTCTGACAGCCTGTTTCATCGCGTAAGCGAGTGACTTGAAAAGCGCCTCGATCAGGTGGTGCGTGTTCTGCCCTTCGAGGATGGCCAGGTGCAGGTTGGCGTTCATCGTTCGGGAGAGCGAGATGAAGAAGTGCTCCACCATTTCGGTCGAGAGCCCCTGAATGACCGGACGTCGGAACTCCGCATTGAAAACACAGTAGCTACGCCCGCCCAGATCGATCGAGCAGCGCGCCAGCGCCTCGTCCATCGGAATGATCGCCCAGCCGTAGCGCTCGATGCCTTTTTTGTCGTCAAGTGCCTGTTCGATTGCTTTGCCGAGCACCAGAGCTACGTCTTCCACAGTGTGGTGATCGTCCACGTCGATGTCGCCGCTGCATCTGAGCCGCACGTCGATGCCAGAGTGGCGGCTGAAACTGGTGAGCATGTGGTCGAGGAATGCCACCCCGGTTTCGATGGACGAAGTGCCGGTGCCGTCGAGGTTAACCGTGGCTGTAATATCGGTTTCTGCAGTTTTGCGAGAGTGCGAGGCGATGCGCTTGGTCATGGGTGATGAGTCTGTGATGAAAAGAAATTACCTGAAAAATTTGTTGATGAGGCCTAAAACAAGGCTCAGGATGATCGACAGGACAATAGAACTACCGATGGGAAAGTAGAAGCGGAAATTATCTTTCTGGATGTTAATGTCGAGTGGGAGGTTGCCGAACCACCTAAACCAGCCGTTTCCGCCCGATTTCTGGGCCAGCATGATCAGTAATCCCAGAGCAGCGATCGATGCTCCGAGAAAAAAGAGCATTTTGCCCATATCTTAGAACTGGTCTTGCATATTATTGAAAAGTTGCTAAATTAATGGCCTCATTATCGTAAGATACGATAGCGAAAGAGAATTTCGGAATTTACAGAAGAGGCCTGACATGCTCAACGGACTGATCGTCATCCTTGCTCTGATCGCTGCAATCCTTCTGATTGCTTCGGTTTTGTTGCAAAGTCCCAAGTCGGGCAGCGGTCTTACCGGTGGCATTGCAAGTCTTGGTACCGTTCAGACGCTTGGCGTAAGACGTACCGGGGACTTTCTGAGCAAGGTCACGGCTGTTTTGGCTGGCGCCGTTATGGTTCTTTCGTTCATTGCCCAGTTCACGCTTCCGGCCCGTCACCAGGCTGGAAACGGCAACAGCATTCTGCAGAAGGATGTCCCGGCATCACTTCCGGTTAACAACCTCCCGCAGGTGCTTCCGGAAACCGGCAATCTCCCGGCCCCGGATCAGCAACCGGAAAAATAAGATATGCACTCGTAGCTCAATTGGTAGAGCAACTGACTCTTAATCAGTGGGTTCAAGGTTCGAGTCCTTGCGAGTGCACAAAACAAAAAAGACTTACAGGCTATCGCTTGTAAGTCTTTTTTGTTTTGTGCCGCCTATAGAGGTTCTTTCTTTCGGGAACCTTGGAAATTGCCTCGCGCTGCATTTCTCACTCCCCAACTAATTCCACCTTTTGAGGTAGTTCCTCTCAGTGATTCATCTTGACCTGAAATATCTGTGGATTGTCTTTTTAGGTGAGCTGATATCCGAAGTGGTATGTTAAGAGCTTGCCGATTTATAACGTCTTTTTTGTCATAGCCTTACGCATAGCCCTACCTGATTACGATCTGTTCTGCGGTATTATCTGCTGTAGTTGCTCATACGCCAATCCAATGACGTTACCCATGATTTTCTTTGAATAAACTTTATTCCCTAAGTGTCAGGTCCCGCGAGATTATAAACTTTTTTGACAAACAATTCCGGGCGCTCTTTTTGCCATTTGCGTAAAGCGTCCAGTGGCGTGCGATGGCCGATCATCTTCTGTGGAATACGACAGTTATAGAGCTTTTCATAGTGCTTGATCGTGGTTTCAAGTTCTTTGGTGCCGGCAAATCTGGTCTGTTTCAGCACCTCTTCGATCCGGCCATTGAATCGTTCGACCATGCCATTGGTCTGCGGATGGCGTGGCTTGATGAGTCGATGCTCGATGTC
>DRSQ01000069.1 GCA_011372505.1 Chlorobaculum parvum
CTCGGCCACGTCGGCCATCGCCGTCACGGCGGCCTTGAAGACCTGGCGCCCGTCCTGGCGGATGAAGTGCATCCGCTGATCGACCGTTTCGTGCGACGCCGGATGGAGGCTGCCGCCGCCGGGCATCAACAGATGGTTCTGCCCGTTCGCGCCGTCCGAGTAGAGCCGCGCGTCGAGCACGCCGTAGCCCTCCTCTTTGGCGGCTTCGAGAATCACGCCGCCCGCGCCATCGCCGAACAGAATCGCGGTCGTCCGGTCTTCGTAATCGAGAATGGAGCTCATCTTGTCCGCGCCAATCACCATCACCTTCTTGCAGTTGCCCGACTCGATGAACTGCGCACCAGTGTGCAAGCCGTAAACAAAGCCCGAACAAGCGCCGGAGAGGTCAAAACCCCAAGCGTTGCTGGCGCCGATATTGCCCTGCACAAGGCAGGCGGCCGAAGGAAAAATCATGTCGGGAGTCATGGTCGCCACGATGATCAGGTCGATCTCATCGGCGGAAATACCGCGCTTTTCAAGCAGGCTGTTGGCGACCTCGGTAGCCATGTAAGCGGTTGCCTTCTTGGGATCGCGCAGGATTCTGCGCTCCCTGATGCCGGTGCGGGTGGTAATCCACTCGTCGTTGGTATCGAGAATGCGCTCCAGATCTTTATTGGAGAGCACCTCTTCAGGCAGGTACTTGGCGGTCGTCGTTATGGCTGCTTTCATAGTGTGGTTTCCATTGATAAGCGAACGGGAAAAGCGGGATTGACCCGGAGCCACTCTTTTTTACCAGACGCAAAGAGGAGTGAATGGGCGCTCCGGATGATCACGGTTTGCATGGGAATTCGAGTGGTTAGGAGAGCATTGATGCGATTCGCTCGTTGACGCGCTGCTCGATCATGTGCTCTGCCATGTAGATCATGTTCTTGATGGCTCGTGACGACGAGCGTCCGTGGCCGACAATCGAGATGCCATCGACGCCGAGGAACGGCACGCCACCGAACTTTTCCACATCGAACGGCTCGAAAATCTGCTTGAAAGCCTTGCTTGCAAGGGCGGCGGCGGTCTGGTCGAGCTGGCCTGAAACGACCAGTTTTTCCAGTGCCGGCTTGTAGAGTGAGCCGAGGAAGTGAGGAATGCTTTCGCCGAACTTGAGGATGGTGTTGCCAACAAGGCCGTCGCAGACGACAATCGATGCCTTTCCGGCCAGAATATCGTGTCCTTCGACGTTGCCAATGAAGTTGATCTTCCCTTCGTTGGCGGCCTCTTTCAGGAGATTCCAGGTCTGCTTGAGATTTTCGGGGCCTTTGCCCTCCTCTTCGCCGATGTTGAGCAAGCCGACTGTCGGGTTGTCGATAGAGGCAGCATAGCGCTGATAGATCGTCAGCATTTCTGCAAACTGCACCAGGTGCTCGGGCTTGCAATCGACGTTTGCGCCAACATCGACGATGTTGGTCAGCCCTTCACCGAGTCTGGGGAAGTAGGCGTAAATGGTCGGGCGCTGGACGCCGGGAAGCCTGCCAAGAATAAACAGGGAGGCCGCCATCATCGCGCCGGTGTTTCCTGCGCTTACGAAAGCATCGGCCTCTTTGGACTTGCAGAGCTTCAGGCCGCGCACAAGGGACGACTCCTGCTTGGCCTTGACGGCGGTAGCGGGAACATCCTCCATGGTGATGACCTCGGGAGCATGCATGAATCGCAGGTTGAGCGTTTCTGTGTCATGCTCTTTGAGAAGCGGGGTGACTTTGTCCTCCTGGCCGATCAGCAGGATTTCGAACCTGTTTGCGCTTTCACGGAGGGCCTCTGCGGCGCCTTCGACAACGCAGGCCGGTGCACTGTCGCCACCCATGGCATCTACGACGATGGTCAACATGGCGATGCTGTCTTGATTACGTTAATGCTTAAGCGACGACAACTTTGCCGGTAACCTGACGGCCTTTGTAGTGGCCGCAATGACGGCAGGCGCGATGCGGAAGGGTCGGCTCGCCGCAGTTCGGGCAGAGGACGGTCACAGCCGCCTTGGTGCGAGCATTGAACTGGGCTCTTCTCTTGTCCCTTCTGGACCTGGATACTTTGGCTTTCGGGTTTGCCATGATCTATTCAGTTTAGAATCAACGTTTAACGATACTTGTTCTTCAATTTCTCAAGCGATTCCTGCCATGAGCTGTCCGGCAAGGTGTCCTCTGCCGGTTCGTCTTCACTATGGAACACCCCGCAATCGGGATTGTCCGGGCAGGTCACTTTCATCGGAACGGACAAAAGAAGCGTCTCGCGGACATCTTCAGTCAGATCGAGCAAAAGAGCATTTCTGTCGAGAATGCGGTACTCTTCGTCCCGCTCCTGGCCAGTTTCGTCCGCCTGCTCATACACGTAAAAAATCCGGTACGAACCGCTCGGTTCAACCGAAAAAGGCGCAAGACAGAGATCGCAAGTCTGGTCGGCAGTAGCAAGCGTTTTCAGGGTGACGATCATCTCGCCCTCCATTTTCTCAACGGTTACCCTGACCGAAACGTCTTTTGAAAAGCCCGCCTCGGAAAGAGCCGGATCGCCGAATTCACCAGCCATGCAGTTGAATTCAAACTCATGGCTACCATCTGAGAGACCGGCAAGACGAACCCCGATCAGCGCTTTTTCCCTGGACATAACGACCTCTTTTCCATAAAAGAGCATTAATGTAAGAAAATTATCATCGAAAAAGAAAAGCGAGGCCTTCTGCCAGAGAGAAAATTTATAAAAAAATGACGTTCACGGTTTGGATTTTCAGATGTCCATTGTATATTTGCATCTCTTCAGTCAACGAAGATGCCACAGATTCCGCGATAGCTCAATGGTAGAGCATTCGGCTGTTAACCGAAGGGTTGTAGGTTCGAATCCTACTCGCGGAGCATCAAATTAAAAAAAGGAAGTGCTTGAGTATGCGACGCTTCCTTTTTTTGTTTATGGTCGGCGTGTCAGCGCAACCCCTAGAAAAATGGCCGGTAATTCGGCGAAATCTCCCTTCCCCTGCATTTCCGGCTATTCCTGCTATTATTATATTGACTTCCTGAAACATCCTCCGATCACTATCGAACGATTTCTGTTATGGTCCGCTATCTTTTCGTCCTCCTCTTCGCAGCGCTGACTGCCTGCTCGTCCCTGCAGATTACGGAACCGGAGCTTGGTGAGGGCACGTTGTTCAGGACGTGGTGGCGGGTTGAGCGGATCGACGGGCAGAAAGCGGAGTTTCTTCGTGGGCAGCGGCGAGATATGCATATCATCCTGTATTCATCGAAGACGATGGTCGGATCGGGCGGGTGCAACCGAATCAACGGGTCGTTCAGACAATCGCCGGGCATCATACGTTTTGAAAGGATTTCCACAACAAAGATGATGTGCAAGCCGGAGGTGATGGCGCGAGATCGTGCCTTTGTCACTGCGATAGGCAAAAGCCGCACCTACCGTATCGAGGGACGGCATCTGAAGCTGTTCAATCAGCGTGGGCACGAGGTGCTGCGATTCATCGCGGTGAAGCCAAGGTGATGAGCGCGTTTCGGGAACGGCTGATAACGATGCCTTGTTGATAGAGGCAAGGCTGACGCCCCTGCAAAAGCAGTTGCGGCAGCAAAAGAATTGTGTATATTAATCTCACATTTTCGTAAAAACCGATTGAACGGTATTTGTTTTGTATGAAAACGGTCAACAACATGCTACTACTCGCGCTATTGCTTACAGGCCTTACCTGCCTGAGGGGGCGCGCATTGTAGTGTCGTTGACTGCACGGAACTCGATTTTCAAAGCCG
Organism: Chlorobaculum parvum; assembly: GCA_011372505.1. Classification (GTDB taxonomy): domain Bacteria; phylum Bacteroidota; class Chlorobiia; order Chlorobiales; family Chlorobiaceae; genus Chlorobaculum; species Chlorobaculum parvum_B. The sequence goes on from DRSQ01000069.1 coordinate 3,762, forward strand.
CAACTCTCTCAGGGTAAGCGGCTTTTTTACTTTTCAGGACATTATTATTCCAAGAGATTTCAAGGAGACTCACTCATGAGTGCAATGAATTATCGCAAATATGCTTCCTATACGCCGGTCGCCCTGAAAGACCGCACCTGGCCCGACAAGACCATTACCAAAGCACCGATCTGGTGCAGCGTCGATCTGCGCGACGGCAACCAGGCGCTGCCGATTCCGATGAGCGTCGAAGAGAAAGTGGAGTTTTTCAAGTTGCTGGTGTCTGTCGGCTTCAAGGAAATTGAAGTAGGCTTTCCATCGGCTTCGGCTACGGAGTTTGCGTTCGTACGCCGGTTGATCGAGGACAACATCATCCCGGACGATGTCAGCATTCAGGTACTGACCCAGTCGCGCGAGCATCTGATCCGCCGGAGCTTCGAGGCGATCAAGGGAGCGAAAAACGCCATCGTGCACCTCTACAACTCAACCTCCCGCCAGCAGCGCGACGTAGTGTTCCGCATGAGCCGCGAGGAGATCATCTCCATCGCCGTGGCCGGAACGCGCCTGGTTCGAGAGCTGAAGGAGGAGAGCGGCAACCCGGGCATCCGTTTCGAGTACAGTCCGGAGAGTTTCACCGGCACCGAGCTGGACTACGCGCTGGACGTGTGCCACGCGGTGATGGACGAGTGGGGCGCGTCGGCGGAGGACAAGGTGATCCTGAACCTGCCTTCGACGGTCGAGCTTTCGACGCCGAACGTTTACGCCGACCGTATCGAGTGGTTCTGCCGCAGCATTAAGGATCGTGAAGCGGTGCTCTTCAGCGTGCACGCCCACAACGACCGCGGCACGGCGGTGGCGACCTCCGAGCTGGCCGTGATGGCGGGAGCGGATCGCATCGAGGGCGCGCTGTTCGGCAACGGCGAGCGGTGCGGCAACATGGACATTATCATCATGGCGCTGAACCTGATGACCCAAGGTGTCGATCCGGAGCTCGATTTCTCCAACCTGCCGCACATCAAGCAGGTCTATTCCCGCTGCACGCGCATGACCGTTCATCCGCGCCATCCCTACTCAGGCGACCTGGTTTACACCGCCTTCTCCGGCTCGCACCAGGACGCCATCAGCAAGGGAATGAAGCTACACAAACGCGCGCCCGATGGCGTCTGGGATGTGCCCTACCTGCCGATCGATCCGCATGATGTTGGCTGCAACTACGAAGCGATCGTTCGCATCAACAGCCAGTCGGGCAAAGGCGGCATCGCCTACTTGCTCGAAAAGCAGTACGGCATCCAGATTCCGAAATGGATGCAGCCCGATTTCGGTACGGCCGTGCAGGAGGTGACCGACCGCACCGGCGAAGAGCTGAGTGCCGAGCAGATTCACGAGCTTTTTCAGAAAAAGTACATCGGCGCGACGGAACCCTACCTCATGAAGAAGTGCACCATCAACTGGAGCGACGAAGACCCGGACCGCAACGACGAGGTGGCCACGATCATCAGCGCCTCGATGGTTGGTCCCGAGGGTGAGTTCAGCTTCAAGGCCAAGGGCAACGGGCCGCTCGACGCCTTCGTGCGTGGCATGGTGAGCCACACCGGCATCGATTTCCACGTCGATGAATATACCGAGCATGCCATTGGGCACAGTTCGGATGCGATGGCCATCGCCTACATCCGGCTGGCGTTCGACGACGTGTCGCTGGTGTGCGGCGCGGGCATCGACTCCAACATCAGCCTTGCCTCCATCAAGGCGATTGTCAGCGCGCTGAACCGCTACAAGAAAGCGTAAAAACCTTTCGCGCGGCTTGCCCCGTCGCCCTCCGGGGAAGCCGCGCGAATGCCAACCTTTTGGATTTTCCGCCGCTCTCCTATCTTTACAAAAGAGACGCTGCTCCAACCAACCGGGAATCCTGATATGACGACCAGACAATGCCGCCTCATCTCTTCAACGTTTATCTTGTCGAAGCCTCTTGTTCTCCTGCTGCTGCTCATTGCGCCGCTCCTGAACGGGTGCGCCAGCAAGCCGGAATCGGAGAAGATGCAGGTCGTAGCCTCCATCGAGCCGCTGGCGTGGTTCGCCGAGCGCATCGGCGGCGACAGGGTGGCGGTGTCGGTGATGGTGCCAGTCGGCGGCAATCCGCACACCTACGAGCCGACGCCGCAGCAGATGGCCCGTGTCAGCCACGCGGCGCTGTTCATCAAGGCGGGTTCCGGCGTCGAGTTCGAACTGGACTGGATGCAGCGCCTCGTCGATCTCAATAAAAGCATGGCAGTGTGCAATGCCTCCGAGGGGGTAGCGCTGCTGCCGATGGGCGAGACGGAGCACGACGCGGCAGTTGAACCAGATGACCAGCATCAGCACGGCCACCTCGATCCCCACTTCTGGCTTTCTCCGACAAATGCCCGACTGATTGCGAAGAACGTCGAGCGCTCGCTTGCGGCGGTCGATCCGTCGGGCAAGAAGTACTACGCAGCCAACCGGGCCGCTGTTGATCAGGAATTGCAAAAGCTTGACGAACAGATTCGCAAGCAACTGGCTGGACTGCAAAACCGCAGCTTTCTCGTGTTTCATCCCGCTTGGGGCTACTTTGCCCATGACTACGGACTGACGCAGATCGCCGCCGAAGAGGAGGGCAAAACGCTGACGCCGCGACAGATGGAACGGGTAATCGAAGATGCCCGGCGCGCGGGCATCAAGGCGGTGTTCGTTTCGCCCGAGTTCAGCACGGCGCAGGCCAATACTATTGCGCAGGACATCGGCGGCGCGACGGTCACGGTCGATCCGCTGGCCCACGACTATCTGGAGAATCTTCGCCAGGCGGCAGCAGCATTCGCGCGGGTGATGCAATGAGCGAGCCGATTGTGGTCTGCAAGAAGCTGTGCGTCGATCGTGACGGAGCGCCGGTGCTGAAGGGGCTGACCCTCTCGGTGCACAAGGGCGATTTTCTGGCCGTGCTCGGCCCGAACGGTGGTGGCAAAACCACGCTGCTGAAGGTGATGCTTGGCCTGATCCAGCCCACCTTCGGTACGGTGACAGTGTTCGGCGGCCCGCCAGGCGCGACCACGGGCCGCATCGGTTATGTACCGCAAAGCCTGCAATTCGACCGCGCCTTTCCCATCAGCGTGCGCGAAGTGGTGCTGATGGGGCGGCTCTGCAAATCGCGCCTGTTCCGGAGTTACGGCAGGGAGGATCGCGCAAAAGCCGCCGAAACGCTTGAAGTCACCGGCTTGACCGCGCTGGCCGACCGACGGATTGGCACGCTTTCGGGCGGGGAGCTGCAGCGCGCGCTCATTGCACGGGCGCTGGCGGGCGAGCCGGAGCTGCTGCTGCTCGACGAGCCGACAGCCAGCGTCGATCCCGAGATGAAAACCACCATCTACGACCTGCTCGACAAGCTCAAACGGAACCACACCATCGTGCTGGTCACGCACGACACCGGCACCATTGCACACCACGTCTCGCGCATCGCCTGCCTGAACTGCACGCTCGACATGCACGAAGAGGGCTCGACGCTTGGCCGCACCTCGTTGGAAAATCTCTACGGCTATCCGGTGGACATCGTCGAGCATCGCGCCCCGTCCTCGCGCGCCAACTCAACGCCATCCGGACACCGCCATGCCTGACTTTTTGCACTACGAATTTATGCGCAACGCCCTGCTCGCGGCCATTCTGTCGAGCATCGCCTGCGGCATCATCGGCTCCTACGTAGTGGTGCGCAAGATCGGCTTCATCTCCGGTGGCATCGCCCACACGGCCTTCGGCGGCATCGGGCTTGGCTACTACCTCGGCCTGAACCCGCTGGTGGGCATCATCCCCTTCAGCCTCGCAGCAGCCATCGGCATCGGGCTTATGACCCGCAAGGCGCGGATTCCGGTCGATACGGCCATCGGCGCCTTCTGGGCGGCGGGCATGTCCATCGGCGTCATCCTGATCGGCCTCACACCCGGCTACGCGCCCAACCTTTTCAGCTACCTGTTCGGCAACATTCTGACCGTGCCGTCCACCGACCTCTGGCTTATCACGTTGCTCGATCTGTTGATCGGCCTGATGGTTTTCGCGCTGAACAAAGAGTTCCTCGCCGTGTCGTTCGACGAGGAGTACGCGCGAATTTCGGGCCTGAAAACGCTCGTGCTCGACCTGCTCATGCTTTGCCTCATCGCCCTGACCGTGGTGATTATGGTGCGCGTGGTGGGCATCGTAATGGTAATCGCGCTGCTCACCATACCCGCCGCCGTCGCGCGGAGTTACAGCCGCAGCCTGCCTGGCATGATGGCGATTGCCGCACTCTTCTCCATCGCCTTCAGCATCGCGGGCCTCTGGCTCTCGTGGGTGTTCGACCTGGCCTCCGGCGCGACCATCATCCTTGTCGCCTCGGTGGTGTTCCTGTTCAATGCGTTTCTCAATCTCCGGCGCGATGGTCGGACTGCGAGCTGAACGGATCGCGCGCGATGCGGGTTTATGAAAAGCCAAAGTGTTACATTCAGTAAACACTCATCTTTCATTCAAGCATCTTCTGTTATGAAGCCGACCTACTACCTTGTAGCCGCAGCACTGTCGATTCTGCTCTCGATCTACGTGTTTGTTTTCGGCACGGCGGCCAACAGCCAGCTCATGGGTATTTTTATCGGGCTCTGGGCGCCGACCATCATCTGCCTCGGTATTTTCAACATTCTCATGAACATCCACGATGAGATGTGTTGCGCCCACAAGCGCATCGAAGGTCGGCAGACTGGCCAAGACGACGGTAATTGCTGTAGCCGCTGATGGAGCCGGAGCGATGAAAAATATGTTGTTGGTTGGCGCGGGCGGCTTTGTCGGTTCCGCTGCACGTTATCTGGTGGCGCTCGCCGTGCCCTTTTCCGGCACCGGCTTTCCATACGCCACGCTGCTGGTGAATCTACTGGGTTCGTTTCTGATCGGATTCTTCAGCGAGCTGGCACTCTCGACCACGCTGCTCTCGCCCGAAGCCCGCCTGCTTTTGACGACCGGCTTCTGCGGCGGCTTCACCACCTTTTCAACGGCCATGTACGAAACCGGCGGCCTCATGCGCGACGGCGAGGCGCTTTACGCCGGGCTGTACGTCGCAGGCAGTCTCGTTGGCGGGCTCGTTTGTATCGTCTCCGGAACCCTTCTTGCAAAACTCTGGCAATGATGAACTTCATCGAATCGGAACTCCTGCGGGTCTTCGTCGGTGAGCAGGAAAAGCTGCACCACCGCCCGCTTTACGAACTCCTCATCAGCGAAGCCCTCGAACGCGGCATGGCCGGTGCCACGGTTTTCCGCGGTCTGCTCTCTTTTGGCCTGCGCCACAAAGTGCACACCTCAAAGATTTTCGAACTCGCTGGCGAATTGCCGATGGTGATCGAAATCGTGGACATCACCGAAAAAATCGAAGAGTTCCTGCCGGTTGTGGAGACGCTGCTGAAAGAGTCTGGTGCGCAAGCGCTGGTGACGAGGGAGGCGGTAAGGCAGTGGACGACGTGAGGGCATTGCCTTCAAATATCAACTTGGCTTGCTTCGGCATCGATTGCGTTGGCAATTGCCTCAAAGTAGACTAACTGTAAAGTTGGATTTGGGAAAAAAATTGAGACTGCATTAGCCAAGTTTACCTGCATAGCTCAACCCTCCTATTAGTAGAGAAAAAAATGAATGCTTTTTTTACGCAAACGGTTTAAACGTCAGCTCAATACCAATCGCTTTGAGGACAGCTTTGACCGTTTCATAGCGAGGATGCGCTCCGGGGCGAAATGCTTTGTAGAGGCTTTCTCTGCCGAGTCCTGTTTTTCTGGCGATTTCAGCCATTCCCTTTGCTCGCGCCACATCGCTCAACGCCCCAAAAAAGACATCCGGGTTCGGGTCTTCGGCTGCTGCTTTGAGGTATTCGACAATCATCTCTTCGCTGTCGAGATAGTTCGCCGGGTCAAAATCCCGGATTTCCACCGTGCTCATAGTTTCCATTCCTGATTTCCTGTGCAAGTTCTTTGGCTCGAC
>DRSQ01000070.1 GCA_011372505.1 Chlorobaculum parvum
GGCGGCATCTACTTCGGCCAGCCAAGAGGCTACGACGAAAAGCGCGGCTGGAACACGATGGTGTACGAGCGTCACGAAGTCGAACGTATCGCACGACTGGCGTTCGAGTACGCTCAGAAACGCGGCAACGCGAAGGTCACCTCGATCGAGAAGGCTAATGTGCTTGAAGTCTCGCAGTTCTGGCGCAACATCGTGCACGAAGTGCATCAGGATTTCCCGGAAATCGAACTGGTGGACATGTACGTTGACAACGCCGCTATGCAGGTTGTACGCGATCCGAAGCAGTTTGAGGTCATCGTAACCGGCAACATCTTCGGCGACATCCTGAGCGACATCTCCGGCATGATCACCGGCAGCCTCGGCATGTTGCCGTCGGCCAGCATTGGCTCGGAGCACGCGCTCTACGAACCGATTCACGGCAGCGCTCCGGACATCGCCGGGCAGAACAAGGCCAACCCGATCGCAACCATCGCATCGGTGGCCATGATGCTTGAAAGCAGCTTCAACATGCCTGAGGTGGCGGCTGAAATCTACGCGGCCATTGAAGGCGCGCTGGCAGCCGGAATGCGCACGGGCGACATCGCCGCTCCGGGTCAGGCTGTCTCTTCGACCACCGGAATGACCGCCGCCATCGTCGAACGAATTTGAACGACGACGAAGCGACGATACAAACAGAGCAAGTCCGCCGATAATAACTGACGGACGGAAAAGCCGGGGCTCTGTGGGCTGCCGGCTTTTCGGTTTTTACGAGGCTATCCGGCATGGACAAGAAATTCAGACAGAGTTATATCCGATAACGGAATCTTTCAGATCATGGCACAAACGATAACCCAGAAAATTTTCGCCAGGGCTGCGAACCGCAAGTTCGTCGATCCTGGCCAGAGCATATGGATCAACGTCGATACCCTCCTGACGCACGACGTCTGCGGGCCGCCGACCTTCGATATCTTCAAAAAGGAGTTTGGCCCGAAGGCCAAGGTGTGGGACCCGGAGAAAGTGGTAGTCCTTCCCGACCACTACATCTTCACGTCGAACGAGCACGCACACCGCAACATCGACCTGTTGCGCAAGTTTGCCAAAGAGCAGAACCTGTCAAACTACTACGACGTTGGAACCGACCGCTACCGCGGCGTCTGCCACGTAGCTCTGGCCGAAGAGGGCTTCAACCGTCCCGGCACCGTGCTGTTCGGCACCGATTCGCACACCTGCACCTCAGGTGCGTTCGGCATGTTCGGCTCCGGCATCGGTAACACCGACGCGGCCTTCATTCTCGGCACCGGCAAGCTCTGGGAGAAGGTGCCCGATTCGATGAAGTTCACCTTCGAAGGACAGATGCCCGAGTACCTGACGGCTAAAGACCTGATCCTTCAGATCCTCGGCGACATCGGTACCGACGGCGCGACCTACCGCGCGATGGAGTTCGACGGCGAAGCGGTCTATTCGCTGCCGGTTGACGAGCGCATGACGCTCTGCAACATGGCCATCGAGGCTGGCGGCATGAACGGCATCATCGCAGCCGACGCAGTGATTGAAGAGTTCGTGAAGGCGCGCACCGACAAGCCCTACGAAATCTTCCAGAGCGACTCCGACGCCGAGTACCACAGTATGTACCGCTACAACGTCGAGCAGCTCGAGCCGGTCGTGGCTCAGCCGCATAGCCCGGACAACCGCGCCACCGTGCGCAGCGTGGCCGGAACGCCGATCACCAAATCGTACATCGGCTCCTGCACGGGCGGCAAGATCACCGACTTCAGGCTTGCGGCCAAAATCCTGAAAGGCAAGAAGGTGGCCGTGACCACCAACATCGTGCCCGCCACGGTACACGTAGCCGCACAGCTCGCCAGCGAAACACACGACGGACAGACTCTGCGCGAAATTTTCGAGGCGGCAGGATGCAACATCGCCCTGCCATCATGCGCGGCATGCCTCGGTGGACCGTCGGACACGGTTGGACGCTCGGTCGATAACGACATCGTGGTTTCGACCACCAACCGGAACTTCCCCGGACGCATGGGCAGCAAGCAGGCTGGCGTCTATCTGGCCTCGCCGCTGACGGCGGCAGCTTCGGCTGTGACCGGTAAACTCACCGATCCGAGGGATTTCCTCTGATCCAACGAAACTGACAAAGAAGACATCATGGATACCATCATACAGGGTAAAGCCTACGTGCTGGGCAAAAATATCGATACCGACCAGATCATTCCCGCCGAGCACCTGGTCTACAGCCTCTCCGATCCAGAAGAGGTGAAGCTGTACGGCAAATACGCGCTCTCGGGCGTGCCGATCGAACAGGGCGGACTGCCGGAAGGAAACATCCCCTTCGTTGAAGAGGGTCAATTCAAATCGCCCTACGCATTCATCATCGGCGGCCCGAATTTCGGTTGCGGCTCGTCGAGGGAGCACGCCCCCTTCGCGCTGAAGGTGGCCGGTGCGAAAGCGATTATCGCCGAATCCTACGCAAGGATTTTTTACCGCAACTGTGTGGACGGCGGTTTCGTTATTCCCTACGAGACCACAGAGCAGCTCAACAAAAGCATCATGACCGGCGATGAGTTGTCGCTCGACATGGAAAAGAACACGCTGACCAACCTCACGCAGAACATCACCTACGAGCTGAGGCCGCTGGGTGACGTCGTGAACATCGTGCAGGCGGGCGGCATTTTTGAATACGCAAGGAAAAACGACCTCATGGCATCGAGCCAGGAGGCATGAAAATACGATGACAATCGAACTGTACGACACTACCCTGCGTGACGGCACGCAGGGTGAACACATCAATCTTTCCGTTCAGGACAAGTTGCTGATCGCCGAACGGCTCGACGAGTTCGGCGTGGATTACATCGAAGGCGGATGGCCAAGCAGTAATCCGAAGGACGAGGAGTTCTTCCTGAAGGCCAAACAGCTCACGCTGCACCACGCCCGGATGGCCGCGTTTGGCTCCACGGCACGCGCGCTCGACAACATCGAAGGCGACCCGAACCTGCTCGGCCTCATTGGCTCCGAGACACCGGTCATCACCATTTTCGGCAAGACCTGGAAGGCGCACTCCTCGAAAGGACTCGGACTTTCGGATGACGAAAATGCGGAGCTGATCTACCGCTCGGTGCAGTTCCTGCGCAATGAGGGGCGCGAGGTCTTCTTTGACGCCGAGCACTTCTTCAATGGCTGGAAAGACAATGCGGAGTTTGCGGAGAGGATGATCCAGTCCGCCGTTGAGGCGGGCGCGAGCCGCGTCGTGCTCTGCGACACCAACGGCGGCTCGATGCCGCACGAGGTGACGGAGATCGTCACGCGGGTGCGAGAGATTATTGACGTGCCGGTGGGAATGCACGCGCACAACGACAGCGACATGGCCGTGGCCAACTCAATCGAGGCAGTCAGAGCTGGAGCTACGCAGGTTCAGGGCACCATGAACGGCATTGGCGAGCGCTGCGGCAACGCCAACCTGATCAGCATCATCCCGAACCTCATGCTCAAACTCGGCAGCGAGCTTGAAAACGTGCGGGACTTGAAGCAGTTGACCTCGATGTCCAAGTTCGTGTATGAAATCCTGAATCTGCCGCCGGACACCAAGGCGCCGTTCGTCGGCAAGTCGGCCTTCGCGCACAAGGGCGGCATTCACGTCAGCGCCGTGATGAAGGAGAGCTCACTCTACGAGCACATCGATCCGGCGCTGGTCGGCAACCGCCAGCGCGTACTGGTTTCGGAGCTGGCTGGACAGAGCAATATCCGCTACAAAGCGCAGGAGCTCGGCATTCCGCTGCCGGAGGACAAGGCGCTGTTCCGGAATCTGGTCAACCACATCAAGAAACTCGAACACCAAGGCTACCAGTTCGACGGAGCCGAAGCCTCGTTCGAGCTGATCCTGCAACGCGAGCTGGGCGAGTTCACCCCCTACTTCGAGGTGCTTGATTCAAAAGTGGTAATCCAGAACGGCCAAGACGTCAAAGCGGTCGATCAGGCCGTCATGAAGGTGCTTGTCGGCGAGGAGATCGAACAGACGGTCGCAGACGGCGATGGCCCGGTCAACGCGCTTGACAAGGCGCTGCGCAAGGCGCTCGTACACTTCTATCCGGAAATCCGCACTATCAAGCTGATTGACTACAAGGTCCGCGTGCTCGAAGAGAAACGAGGCACCAGCGCCAAAGTGAGGGTACTCATCGAAACCAGTGACGGCCAGAACACCTGGGGCACGGTAGGCGTCTCGACCAACATTATCGAAGCCAGCCTCCGCGCGCTCAACGACAGCCTCAACTACTACCTCTTCACCAGCAAAGCCATGAAGACTGCCACCGAAGAGGCCCTGCCAAACGGATAAGCCGTAGAGGATAGCGTGCGCTTTGAGCAAAGGGGCATCTCGACTTGTCGGGATGCCTTTTTTTATAAACAGAAATATTTTCTGTTTATCCCATGAGGCCAGCAAGCCTCATACAACTTGCATTTATCTCCAGAAACGCCTTATCTTTAACGTGATTGTTCACTCCTGACCCCTACAGGACATCCCCTTATGCGCATTCACGACATCGATCCGGACAACCGGCCAAGAGAACGCTTCCTCCACTCCGGCAAGGAAGCCTTGAGCCCGGCTGAGTTACTGGCGCTTATCCTGCGCTCAGGAACACCCAACCTAAATATCATCGACACCTGCAACCACCTCATCGCAGAACACAGCCTCGAAGGACTCGCCGATCTTTCGCTTCGCGAGCTGCAAAAAATACCAGGCATAGGCCAAGCCAAAGCCATGCAGATCGCAGCCGTCTTCGAGCTACACCGCCGCATTCGTTTTGCCCGAAACATGAACCGGAAAATACAAGGTGCTCGAGATGTGTTTGAGTACATGCAGGGACGCATCCCCGACGAGTCAAAAGAGCACCTGTTCGTGCTGTTCCTCAACACGAAAAACCGGATTCTCAGTCACGAATCCGTTACTGTAGGCACGCTGACCTCCTCGCTCATCCATCCGAGAGAGATATTCAAAGCAGCGATTCGCCAGAGTGCGCACTCTATCATTCTGGTGCACAACCATCCATCAGGCGATGTGCAACCAAGTAACGCTGACAAACAGGTTACCTCGATTCTGAAAAAATCGGGCGACCTGCTTCAGATAGCGCTGCTGGACCATGTCATCGTGGGAAACGACGACTGGTTCAGCTTCAGGGATCATTCGCTGCTCTGAACGATTACTCTTCTGAATGACAACATGCTGGCAATTCTGAGGAAGGGGAACCTAGTGATGAGCCGGATACCTCAGATGAGAGTCATTTCCTGAAAAGCAGTCTGGGAAACTGTCTGAAACGATCTCGATTAGACACCAGTTTTAATTCGAGTGAACCTCGTTTACAGCGGGGTTCAGCGGAGTGACGGTCATGTCCGGAGATGAAAGTTCACGAACACTCTTAGCCTGAAGACCTTTCTGCGTTTTGTCAAGTTCATACTCGACCTCCGAGTCCTGATTCAACACTTTGAAACTCTGATCGGAAATGATCGCTGAAAAGTGGACAAAAATATCTTCTCCACCTTCCGGGTTGAGAATAAAACCATACCCTTTTTTGCCATCAAACCATTTGACTTTACTTTTAGCCATGATAGCACCACCGACTTAATGTTAACACAATAAAAAAAAATAACAGAATAATACGACATGTTAATATAGAACAATTCGCCAATTAGCGCAATACCTGCACACAATTCCCTTTTTTTTACTTTTTCAGATATATATTACGTCAACTATCAGGACAAGAGCCAAGCTATTGTTTTAATCAAGTTGCTGCAGTTATGAAACATACTATTACTATCACCGGAGCAGGGAAAGGGATCGGCAGAGCAATCGCTCTTGAATTCGCCAGAGCCGCGAAGCATCATGCCGATTTCGACCCCGTTCTGCTCCTCTGCTCGCGAACAAGAAGTGAGCTGAAAACGCTTGCGCTTGAGTGCCAAGCCGAAGGAGCCAAGACCGATATTATAACAGCAGACCTGTCGAAAATTGACGATGTGCGGCAACTGACCGATCATATCATCAATCGATACGACGGCATCGACTGCCTGGTCAACAATGCCGGTATCGGGCGCTTTAAACCGCTCGAAGAGTTGACCGAAGAGGATTTCGACGCCACGATGTCAATCAACCTGAAGGGAACCTTTTTCCTTACCCAAGCGCTCTTCGCATCCATGCAAAAAAGACGCTCGGGGCATATCTTCTTCATCACTTCAGTAGCTGCTGAAAAAGCTTTTGAAACATCGTCAATCTACAGCATGTCCAAATTTGGTCAGAGAGGACTGGTGGAAGCCCTGCGCCTGCATGCCAGAAAGTGCAACGTGAGGATCACCGACGTCATGCCTGGAGCCGTCGTGACCCCGATGTGGGGAGAAATAAGCGATGAGATGCAAGCGGTAATGATGAGGCCTGAAGACATTGCCATTCCAGTCGTGCAAGCCTACTTCCAGCCGGCAAGAACAACCGTCGAGGAGATCGTGCTCCGACCAACCGGCGGAGATCTATAGAGCCAGACAAATACGCAGAAGACTGTCTCATAGCAAACAGCCACGAAAGACCTGCAAAAAAAACAAACAAATAATTAAAAAATAATAACTTATCTAATAATCTTCTTATCATAACAATGGGGATTCTTCGTTGCCAAAGAAGTAATGGCACCTCTAAAAAGTGGCAACCCGCCTCACGCTACACTGTGCCTATGCATTGCAAAAGCAAGGATTCTCGTGTAGTCGATCCCGAATTGCCCACATGATGAAACCATTGGACCTCAAGACGAAAGCTTCCCGGAAGTTCAAGGTTACGACGGATTCGAGGCACCAAGAGCCTGCTGTGCCAAACCTCTTGGGACAATAGTTCGCCCTCGATAGCCTTGTCGAGATATTTCCAGGCGATATCACCTATTTGCGAACTGACAACACTTGAAAATCTTTTTAATTCACCCATTTTACGCCCAGAGCTCCCGTGATAATACTTTAGTAATATGTAACTTACCAGAAGCCCAATCATCCTGCTTACTTACAATTAGGAACAGTTTCCCCATAATGCTTGGAGCGATAACATATCTCGTATTTTTACCCGTGCTTTTCCGTTGTAAACTGCACCGGGTTTGCTCAAGCCCCGGACCTATCCTCTAAAACAACAATCAACCACAGAAGGAGTCCGAAACCATGAGTAAATTCAGGGTCATAGAATTCCAGTTGCTGCAGGCCTGCAATGCCAGCTGTGTGTATTGCGCATACGACCAGAATCTTCCGGAGTTCAACACCTGGCTTCCCCTTGAAATGGTAGAAAAAACCCTGAAGGAAGAAAAACCGGAGTGGGTCTGGTTCGAGGGTGGCGAAGTCACCATGTCTGAAAAGTCGAAAAACTACCTGCTTCAGGCCATGGAAATTGCCAACAGGTATGGCGTCAAAAACCGTATCAACACAAATTGCAAAAACATCGACCCGCAATGGGCTCAACGGCTAGCTGACGGCGGCTTGCAGTTCGCCTGTGTCTCATTCGACACCCTCGATGCTGATCGATTCGAGTTCATGCGCGGCTTTTCAGAGGGATCCGGAGCCGAAAATCTGGAACGACTCAAGGCCAATGCTCTCTCTCTGGCAGACAGAGGAATAACTGTCGATCTGGAAGCAACGGTCACCCGACACAATCTCCACGAACTCGAAGCGTTGTACGATTACGCCGAAAGCGTGGCTACTCCGGGGCGGAACATCATCATGGGCGCGCAATGTCTTGTGGCGACCTATGACAGCGTTTTCGAGCTGTACCCGAACATCGACGAGATGTACGAGGTGTTCATACGGCTGACCGAGAAGGCAAGAAATGGTAAAATCCCCGTGCGCATCTGCTGCTCGCCGATGGTTTCCTGCAAATATCCCGAACTGTACAAACCGCACCCAAATATCATCTGGGTAGGGTGCAGTTGCGGTTTTGATTATGTCCATATACATGCGACGGGTGACGTGCATCTCTGCGGATTCTGGGATCACACCAAACCCATCGGGAACATGAAGGATACAAGCTTGCGGGAAATTTGGGAGAGAAGCGAATTACGCCAACAGGCCCTGACCGACATCCCTAAAAACTGCGACGGCTGCCAGCACTGGGATGGCCTGGAGCGCTGCCACAACACCTGCTTTTCAATTGCCCACCGCAAAACTGGTTCCTTCAAAACCTTAGCCCATGACCTGACCATCAAGGCGATTGCCGATGCCGCAAACGGGAGAGAGTCGTGAAAAACCTGAACCCCTGGGAATATACCGAACTGGACTATCCGGGACAGCTCGCCTACCTCACCGTTTCATGCACGACTCGCTGCAACTTCAAGTGCCCTTACTGTTCTAAAAAAGAGTATGCCATCACCGATCTGGATTTCGGGTTGCTCAAAACAGTCCTAGAAGAATCGCTGCTACTGGGGCTGCGAAAAGTCGAGCTAACCGGCGGGGAAGCCCTGCTCTATCCGCATTTCTGGGATGTTGTAGCGCTCCTGTGCGAAAACGATGTGGTGGTGCAACTTGTGACCAACGGCTCCCTTATCGACAGGAAGCTCGCGGAGAGACTTGCCGATGCCCAGATCAACGTGGCCATCAGCCTCTCGACCCTCGATGAAGAGGAGTTTTCCCGTCTGTCAGGAGGGCGGGGCGAATTGAGCGCGATGGTCGAAACGCTCGAACATCTTAAGGCTGCCGGTTACCGTGCAGACGACTATCCCATGGCGGCCATACACTCCCTTGGTTCAAGGGAGAACTTCCATGCGCTGGATGATCTGCAAAGATTTACGCAGCAAAAAGGGTGCGGTTTTGTTCTGAACCGGCCCATACCGGTCGGAGGCTTACAGGCAGACAACGTACCGTGCCCTGCCGATCTGAAACGGTTCCTTGAGCGTGAATCCGGCGATCGATCTGCACTGATTCCCTTTTCAGCCAACACCCCCTGCAACCGCCTCAAGGTCGGCTGCTATATCGGCTCCGATGCCAGGGTACGCCCCTGCTCAGCCATCGACATCGAGGTTGGTGATTTGCGTGAACAATCGATCACCGAAATATGGAAGGAGTCCGAACTCCTCGAACAGTGCCGCACCATCGACCAACATCTGGAAGGCTCCTGCGGAACCTGCCCGGAACGCACTCGCTGTTATGGCTGCCGGGCTGTGGCGTATGCAACCTGGGGTTCCCTGACCGCTCCCGATCCCGGCTGCTTCAGATTTTCCGAAGACGCACAATTCAACGCTCAACAAGGAGGAGGAAAGTGAAAGTCGCCTTTGTCGCTCCGCCGGTTCCGGCGGTTCCCTTAAGCCAGATGCAACGGCTCTACTATTTCTACCTGTTTGCATCCCGAGCCTTCACCGTGTTCAGGCACTTGACCGAACAGGATTTCTATCGCTTCTGGATGCTGGAGCCGGTTCACCTCGGTCTGTTGCAGCTCATCTCCTATCTCGAACAGTACGATATCGAGTGCTCTTTTTTCGGCCCGATCAGCCCCGAAGGCGAGAATATAGATCGGGAGGCTGTTCTGCTCCGAAAAATCCTTGATCGAGCTGACGAGTTTGACGCCATCGGTTTCAGCTCGATCACCGCCAGCTACAAGACCGCGGCACGCATGGCGGAACGGATCAGGCAGGAGCACCCCGATATTCCACTGATCCTCGGCGGCAACCACGCCTGGGTTCGATACGAGGAGGTTCTGCGCGAGTCGGTTTTTGACATACTGGTGCACAAGGAGGGCGAACAGACAACCCTGGAGCTGCTCTGGGCAATAGAGCGGAAAACCCCGCTTCACGACATCGCAGGAATCAGCTTCATTCAGAACGGCAGAATCGTCAAAACCCCGGACCGCCCGCGGATAGACCGTTCTCAATTGCCCCTGATCGGCTATGAACATATTGAAGACAATTTCACCAAAAAAGAGCTGGGCGGAAACGACCGGCTGTCTATACCGATCTCAAGGGTAACGCCACTGACCGGCTGCACCAACGACTGCGTCTGGTGCGCAGATTTCTGGAAGCCGAAGGTCACGGGCCAGAGTCAGAAGCATTTCAGGGAGGAGATCACCTACCTGATGGAACGGCGCAACAGCCGCTTCTTTTATCTGGGAACCCACGACTTTCTCCATCGGCTCGACCATGCCATGCAAATCGCCGAAAAGATTGGTTCGCTGAAACCGGAAATGCACTGGGAAGCGCAAACGAGGGCCAACCCGGCAGCAACCAGGGAGCATTTCCGAAAGCTGCGCCAAGCCGACTGCCGCTGCCTGCACGTCGGCGTAGAAAGCGCCAATCAGGAGCTTCTCAGAATCATGGGCAAAAACATCAGGATTCCCGAGGTGATGCGGATGCTCGAATACGCAAGAGAAGAAGGCATCGAAACCCATACCTACTGGCTCATCGGCTCACCTCTCGAAACCTATAAAACAGCCCGCCAGACCATTGAAACCATGTGCAACTGGCTCCGCTCAGGCCTGTCGAGTACGGCTGAAATCAACATGCTCGTAGGCTATCCCGGTACCAGATTTTATGAAAACAGACAACGCTACGACATCACCTGGGTCGATCCGGATTACAGCAATTACGATGGCCGCAACCAGCCCACCTTTGAAACGACGCATCTGACAAAACGTGATTTTGAATATCTTTTCCATCGGGCCATGGACGAATATTGCTCGGTTCTGGCAGACACCATTGGCAGCAAAGAGCAGGTAACTGAAAAACTCGGGGATCGATTCCCGAATTTCGACCCCGCTTTTATGGAGGCAGCGTTTTAAGATGAACAACCTGTGCAACAAGGCAACCCTTGAGGCCATCCCGTCATTGTCGAACAAAGAGAGTGACCTCATCCAAAAAGTAGCCCAAACATACCCCATGAAGGTGACGGAGTATTACCTGGGCCTGATCAGGGAACCGGGTGATCCGATCTACAAGCAATGCATCCCGTCCGAAGAAGAGCTGAGCGATCCAACAGGGCAATCCGACCCCCTGCAAGAGGATCAGCACTCCCCTGTTCCCCGCCTTCACCACCGCTATCCGGACCGGGTTCTGCTGGTTGTAACCAACAACTGCGCGATATATTGCCGCTTCTGCACCAGAAAACGCAATATCAGCGATAAAACCACGGCCATCACCGATACGGAACTCGCAAGAGTCGTCGAATACCTGAACGATCACCAGGAGGTGCACGATGTACTGATCTCAGGCGGCGACCCTTTCAGCCTGCCCCTGAACAGGCTGGAAAAAATTATCAGTGCCATCAGGGCGCTCCCGCATATCGACTTCATCAGAATCGGCACGCGCATCCCCTGCGTCGATCCTGAACAGGTGACCAAAGAGTTCTGCGCCATGCTGAAAAAGTATCACCCCCTTTATATCAACGTACAGTTCAACAGCCCGGAGGAAATCACCCCCCGCTCACAGCAGGCCTGCGCCATGCTCGCCGACGCAGGCATTCAGCTCGGCAACCAGTCGGTCCTGCTCAGAGGAGTGAACGACACGCCGGAGGTGATAAAGAAACTGGTGCGAAAACTTCTCGGTATGCGGGTAAAACCCTACTATCTGTTTATTGCTGACATGGTAAAGGGAACCGGCCATTTCCGAACCACCGTGGAAACCGGCCTTGGAATAATCCGCTCCATTCAGGGCTGGATGAGCGGCATGGCGACGCCGCAACTGGTCATAGACCTCGAAAACGGCGGCGGCAAGGTACCGCTGTCCCCCTGCAACGTGATCGAGAAACAGGACGGAAAATACACGTTTCGAAATTTCGAAAACAAGCTGTATGAATACATCGAACACCAGCCTAGCCAAACCCGGAGTTGACCAGAGTGAAGCGCTTCTCGGACTGCTGGAACAGGTAACGAGCAAACCCTCCTCTACGATCAAGGGCAGCCTGCGATGGTATTACCGCGCTCTTCCCTCGCTGCTAGCAGAAAGCTTCCTCGGCCCGCTTGTCTCGACCACAGCGTACACCAA
>DRSQ01000071.1 GCA_011372505.1 Chlorobaculum parvum
GAGCATGAGTGGCAAGGGAAACTGCTATGACAATGCTGTCACGGAGACTGTTTTCAAAACACTGAAAACAGAATGGATGTACGGAAAACGGTATCGGAATCAACAAGAACTTCGACAAGGGCTCTTTGACTACATCGAGGTGTTTTACAATCGGAAACGGTTGCATTCAACGCTGGGATATACAACCCCGGCCACGTTTTTGCAGCAGTATCAACAATCAATCAGTATGGCTTCTTAGGGTGTCCGTTTTTTTGTTGCAAGTTCAAGGGTTCCCCCTACGGATGATCGACCGTCTCCCCCATTATCAATTTATCCATTCATAATTCAATCAGCTCTTTCGAGAACCGCTGCAACGGCTCGGCTCCGTCAGAGCCAAGGGCGACCATATCCTCGATGCGCACACCGAAGCGGCCTGGAAGGTAGATGCCGGGTTCGATGGTAAAAACCGTGCCTTCGCGGAGCGTACCTGTGGAGGCGGTACCGACGCGCGGGGCTTCGTGCACTTCGACGCCGACGCCGTGACCGAGGCCGTGGCCGAACGCTTCGCCGTAACCGGCGGCGGTGATGAAGTTGCGCGCTTCAGCGTCGAGATCGCGAGCGGCCATGCCGGCTCTCGCCGCGTCGATGCCAAGCTGCTGCGCCTGCTGCACGATGCGATAAACCTTTCGCTGCTCCGTCGACACCTTGCCAAAGGCGACCGTACGGGTCTGGTCAGAGGCGTAGCCATCGACGATGCAACCCATGTCGATGACGATGAACGTGCCCGGCTCGAAGAGGGCGGTGGTCGGCTTGGCGTGCGGCATCGCGCCGCGCAGGCCCCCGGCCACGATGGGGTCGAACGAGTCCCCTTCCGCACCGAGCTTGCGGTGGCGATAGGTGATTTCGGCGGCAATGTCGATTTCAGTAACACCGGGGCCGATCATACCGATCACCTCTTCGAGCACATCCTCGCTCAGCGCCACAGCGCGACGCATCCGCTCAAGCTCAGCGATGTGTTTGATTTCGCGAAACTCGTCGAAGAATGACGAAACGGGCGTGAACTCCCAATTGCCGAGCTTTTCAGAAAGCTGGCGGAGCTCCTGCCAAGTGATGTGGTCGGCCTGCAACGCCATGCGGCTGCCGAGTTGCCATTTGCCCGAAGCAAGCTCAGTGGCAAGCGCATCCTTCAGAATCACCGTCGCAATGCCGGAGGTCTCCTGCTGCACCTGTTCCTGGTAGCGGAAGTCGGTGAAGAGCACGGTCTTGCCGCCCGCAAGCAGCAATTTGGCATTTGAGCCACTGAAACCGGTCAGCCAGCGAATGGTCGGCAGATCGCTCACCAAAAAGGCATCGAGCCCTTCGGCGGACATTTTTCGGTAAATCTCGGTACGCAGGCCGCTACGGCATCGATGCAAGGAATCAAACTCCATGAACTTCAAACACTTCGATGAACAGATCACGCTGAAACCCCCTGAGTGGAGCAAGGCTCATCAGAGTAATGCTATTGGTAAAAGCGCAGATAGTTAGTATAATGGAAATTAATTTTTTTCTTCAGGGCAACGCTGAAAAGCGTCGTAATCCCGGCTAAACCCGAGGACGGCTTGCTCGATGCGTCCTTCATTTCGACCCCGTTTTTCGTCATGCGTCAACAGGAGCTACTGCAGAAACTACTAGAAGGCACCGACCTTTCCGTTGAGGAGATGGAAACCTGCATCGATTCGATCATGGATGGCCGGTTCACCGATGCCGGCACCGGAGCCATTCTCGCGTTGTTGCAGAAAAAAGGGGTCACCCCGGCAGAGGCGATCGGAGCGTATGAAAATCTCATGTCGAGAGCAACGCCGATCACCCTTCCCGCCCATGCGGTCGATACCTGCGGCACGGGTGGAGACCACCGCGGCACCTTCAACATTTCGACCGCAGCGGCCTTCATCGCGGCGGGCGCTGGCGTGCCGATCGCCAAGCATGGCAACCGCTCGATCACCAGCAAATGCGGCAGCGCGGACGTGCTCGAAGCGCTCGGCTACCGGGTCGATCTGCCCGCAGCCGCCACCGAAGCACAGTTCCGCGAAACCGGCTTCGCTTTCCTCTTCGCACCCACCTACCACCCCTCGATGAAGGCAGTCGCGCCCATCCGCCGGGAGCTCGGCATCCGCACGCTCTTCAACCTGCTCGGCCCGCTCATCAATCCCGCCCGGATCAAACGCCAGCTCATCGGCGTGTTCGACCCGTCGGTGATGGAGCTGTACGCAGAGGTGCTGATCCACGCAGGGTGCGAACACGCCATGATCGTGCACGGCAAAACCGAGCACGGCGACGGCCTCGACGAAGCAAGCGTCTGCGGCACGACCTCGATCATCGAGCTGTTCGAGGAACGGCTCTGCCACCACACGGTCACCCCGGAGGAGTTCGGACTGGGCCGCTGGAGCATCGACGAACTGGCTGGCGGAGATGCCGAAATCAATGCGCAGATCATCAGGCAGATTCTCGACGGCTCGGCCACGCAGGCCCAAATCGACGCCGCCCTCTTCGCCTCGGCCATCTCCTGTTACGTTTCGGGCATGGGCTCCTGCATCGACGAAGGGATGAGCATGTCCAAAGAGAGCCTCGAAACCCTCGCCGCGCTGCAAAACATGAACCGGATCATCGAGATCAACCAGCAGTTGGCCCAGGACTGCAACGAGAATGCAAACTGAACACCTCTGGAATCGAAAGGCGCTTTGATTTATCGGTGTGGACAGACCGTTGATTGACGGGAAAACAGATAAATCGAAGCGCCTTTATCGTTTGCAACAAACATGTATTATATTTGCACTGTTTCCAGCCGCAGCAACAATCAGCAAATCATGAACGGAAGCGACACGGTCAATCCTGAACTGAACCTGAATATCGATGAAAAGCTTCATCAGTCGGGCGTAAGCCAGTCCAGGCAGAAACTCATCCGTCAGGCCCTCGAGAACGTCAACAAGCCGGGGTTCCACATCGATCCTTCCGCGATCGTACCGCTCATGAAGCCGGTCACCTGGTTTCCGCCAATGTGGGCGTTTGCCTGCGGCGTGGTCTCCACCGGTGAAAGCGTTACCGAGAACATCTCGATTCTTGTTAGAGGCGTGATTCTTGCCGGCCCGCTGATGTGCGCCATGTCGCAGACCATGAACGACTACTTCGACCGCGAGGTCGATGCCATCAACGAGCCCGAACGCCCCATCCCTTCCGGCAAAATTTCCAAGCAGGCAAGCTGGCTCATCACCTTTGGTCTCATCATGACCGGCTTTCTGGTCGCCCTGTCGATCCATCCGTACGTGGTGGCAATCGCCTTCGTGGGCGTCCTGATGTCGCACGCCTACTCCGGTCCGCCGATCCGCGCGAAACGGAACGGGTGGTACGGTAACCTTATCGTGGGTCTGGCCTACGAAGGCGTGGCCTGGTTGACCGGCAGCTTTTCGATCACGCAGGGGATTCCTTCGACGGAGTCAATCGCGCTTGCGATCATTTTCTCCCTCGGCGCACACGGAATCATGACCCTGAACGACTTCAAGTCGGTTGTCGGCGACAATATCCGCAAGGTGAAGTCGATCCCGGTGCAGCTTGGCGAGAAGAAAGCCGCCATCCTCGCCTCGGTGGTCATGGATGTGGCCCAGCTCGCCGCCATTGCAATCCTCGTCGCTAAAGGCTCGACCATCACCACCGCAATCGCCATTGCGCTGCTGCTCACCCAGCTTCCGATGCAGAAAAAACTGATCGACAACCCCGCCGAAAAAGCGGTCTGGTACAACGCCTTCGGCACTCTGCTTTACGTCCTCTCGATGATGGTCTGCGCCGTCGGCATTAGACCGTAGCAACACGCCTTTCAACCCAATCAGTCCGATCTTACTGATTGGATTGATTCTGCACCACAGCACGAAAAACTTTTCTATTTTCCGCGCACTTTCGTATATTCCGTATCAATTTTTTAACGCCAATCGATCCAACCATGTCTAAAGTTTGCGTGCTGACCGGAAAGAAGCCGAAATACGGCAATAACGTTTCTCATGCCAATAACCACACCCGCACCCGTTTCGAGCCGAATCTGCATACCAAGAGAATCTGGATCGAGGAAGAGAAGCGCTGGGTCAAGGTTCGCGTGTCCGCCAAGGCCATGAAAATCATGTCCAAAACCGGCACCGCCGAGCTCGCGAAGCTTCTGAAGTAAGCATCGCCCGGGGCGAAAAATCCCGAATTGAAAAGGCTCATCCGCTGGTTGAGCCTTTTTTTATGTATCCGATCATCAAGCGATGGACAAGACAATCACCATCTACACCGACGGCGCATGTAGCGGCAATCCCGGCAAAGGCGGCTGGGGCGCACTGCTCATGTACGGCAATACCCGGAAGGAAATTTCGGGCTATGACCCGGCCACGACTAACAATCGCATGGAGATGATGGCCGCCATCAGGGCACTCGAAGCGCTGAAGGAGCCATGCCGCGTCGATCTGTACAGTGACTCGGCCTATCTGGTCAACGCCATGAACCAGGGCTGGCTGAAGCGATGGCTGAAAAACGGCTGGAAAACTGCCTCGAAAAAGCCGGTAGAGAACATCGACCTTTGGAAGGAAATCGTGAAGTTGACTACATTACACCGCGTCACCTTTCACAAGGTCAAAGGCCACAGCGACAACCCGCACAACAACCGGTGCGACGAACTGGCCCGACTTGCCATTACGGATAACTCCTAACTGCGCTCTTCTATGAACGGCAACGAGCCCAAGCCGGCCAAACCTCTCTTGCAGGCCCCGAAAAAGAAAGGCCCGAAAGTTATTGCCACCTTTTTTGTGCTCGGCCTGATCGTCGTACTCGTCGGCTACCTCTGGATCAACTGGAAAAAACCGCGCCTCACCCCCGAACCGCTCAGCCCGGAACTGACCTCGCTCATCCAGAACATGCCCGGCACGTCGGACGCCATGTTTTACGTGGGCCTCAAAGACATCCGCGACAGCCGATTCTGGCAGGAAGCTGTACCGGACTCTCTCAAGAATGCGCCGTTCATAAGCATGGGCAAACGGGTGGACAGCCTGCTTGCCGTCAACAACATCAATCTCAACCGCGATCTCGACACGCTGCTCATCAGCTTTCAGCGTTCGGGAATCAAGCAGCAGAAGTTTATCGGCATAGCCAGCGGCGGATTCACCCGCAAGCTCCAGGCAACAGCACTCAGGTCGGCAAGTCTCGAAACCACCGATGTCGCCGGTCGCAAAGCCTACGAACTCGACAGCACACTCTGGGTTGCGCCGATGGGCGAGAAAAGAGTTGCCCTCGCCAGTAATAGCGAGATGCTCGAAAAATTTTTCAACCCGTCGGGACGCCTGCTCGAACGCGACGCACCCACGGCATCGCTGATCGAAAAAAACCGCTACAAATCGCACGTCTGGTTCACACTCCCCTCTCCGCAATGGACGGCAGGTGCGCTGCAGAGCATCACCTCAAAGAACAGTGAGGTCAAATCAGTAGGCAATCTTAATCGCATCCAGCAAATTTCGATGTCGGTAAAGTTTGACGACGGGCTTGTCGGTCAATCGGAGTGGGTCTATAAGGATCGGCAAGCTGCCTTCTTTGCCTCGACTTTTTTGTGGGGGACCATCAAGCTCTCGACGATCGGCCCCAGGACCTCGGAGGCGGCAAAAGAGGTGTTGAACCACATGCAGGTAGAGCAGAATCTCGAATCGGTCATCATCACAGCGGACCTGCCGCTCAGCGCTTTCAAAAAAACCGCGCAGGAGGAGTGACGAAGCTACGGCCCGTCCGATACTGAAGCGTCCGGCGGAACCTCCTCGAAACGCAGAAATCCATCCTTCCACACCACCTCGACTCCGGGACCGGCATAAACGCGTCGGCCCGGCTGCGTCTCCAGCAGTCCGGCAATCCGGTTCAACACCCGGCTCTCGACCGGCAACCCCCACACCTGCAACACGCGCTTGAGCAGCTCCTTGCGCTCGAAGCGGGTCAACTCCAGCAAGGTGCCGACATGCAACTTTCCGCCTGCCAAATCAAGCCCTGGATGCTCTGCAATCAACCGGTCAATATGCTGCTCCATGAACTCCTCCAGCTCCCCGGCGTGCTCCGCCACCCGGTCCAGCGACGCTGCAAGTTTTTGCCGGAAGCGCTCCTCGATGACCGGAATCACCCGATTCCGGATGTAGTTGCGATCATGCTCCAGCCCGGCGTTGGTACGATCAGTTCGCCAGGCAATTCCCCTTTCGTTGAGATAGCCGATGATCTGCTGACGGCTGAACGGAATCAGTGGACGGATAAGCCGTCCCTGCCGCGAACGGATGCCCCGAAGCCCCGCCACTGCCGTGCCCCGGAACAGATTGAAAAGCATGGTTTCGGCATTGTCGCCACTGTGATGCCCCGTAGCGATCAGTTTGTAGTTCTTCTCCCGGCAAAGCTCCGCGAAAAAATCGTAGCGTAGCTCACGGGCAGTCTCTTCGATTGATTTTTTCCACGCTTTGGCAACGGCTTTCGTGTCGAATCGCCGCACGTGGCACGTCAAACCATGCTCAAGGCACGATTCCCGGACAAAAGCCTCGTCTCCATCACTCTCTTTGCCACGCAACCCAAAATTGCAGTGTGCAACACCAAGCCGCAAGTGCAGCACCGGCGTAATCACGATAAGCAGATGAAGCAACGCCATCGAGTCCGGCCCTCCTGAAACAGCCACGAGCACTGACTCATCATTGCTGACGACACCTTGGCGGCGAATGTATTCGAGAAACTGTTTTTCCGTGCGGTTCATGCAATCGTGTCATCGAGGGCGTTCGAGGAATTCGATTCGCAGGTAAGATAGCACTCCGCCCGAGCCGTTTGCAACTCGCAGGATTGTGGCCTCGGCTTGACGACATGGTAGTTAACACATTTTTACCTATCATGAAGCCTGATTTTCAGCAACCCCCCCCAAGACCGCTCATGCGCATTTCACCATACGGAGCCAGCAGCGTCATAACCACCGCCGTCTTCTGCACTCTTTTCTTCATCGCAGGCTTTTTTCTCCCTCAACCCGGCGGCGGTGCCATTTCAGTGGCCGGGCTGTTGTTCCTTCTCTTCACGCTCTTTTTCTACCGGGATCCCATGCGTGAAATCCGCGCTGAACCCGGTGCCGTCATCGCCCCCGCCGATGGCAAAATCGTTCTGAAGCAATCTGTCGATCATCCGGTAACAGGAAATGGCTCCACGCTCGTGAGCATCTTCATGTCCCCCTTCAATGTTCACGTAAACCGAATCCCCATCAGTGGAAGGGTGCTCGATCTGAATTATGTGCCGGGAAAATACCTGATGGCTTTCGACCATCGCAGCATGACCGATAATGAACGCATGGAAATCACGCTTGAAACGGCGGCTGGCACGGTCTGGTTCTGCCAGGTTTCGGGATTCGTGGCCCGCAGAATCGTCTGCGAACTGAAGCCGGGTCAGGAGGTAACAAAAGGCAACCTTTTCGGCATGATCAAGCTGGGCTCACGGGTCGATATCGTCCTGCCGCCCTCGGTTCAGGTCACGGCATCGGTCGGCATGAAAACGGTCGGCGGCACAACAAGCCTTGGCAGCACCCACTGATTTTCATCGAAAAATTTTTGGTTTGAGCAGCTTCTTTGTTAAGTTTTGCTTGCGGTAAGCCGCAAACTTACGATTTGTACACTTTCCGGAGAAATACCCATGTTCGGTTTAGGCGGTCAGGAACTCGTTCTCATCCTCCTCATTATCCTTCTTTTGTTCGGAGCCCAGAAATTGCCTGAACTGGCAAAAGGCCTCGGCAAAGGCATGAAAGAGTTCAAAAAGGCACAGAGTGAAATTGAAGAAGAGTTCAACAAAGCGGCAGAGGATGAGCCTACCAGCAAGGAAAAAAAGGAGAAAAAGGCCTGAGCTTTGCCTTGAAAAAATCTATCCTTTGTTGAAACAGCCTGAGGCGTTGCATTTGTAACGCCTCTCTCTTTTGCCCGATCCGGGCCTTCAAACTGATTTTTATTTCATCAAGTACGAGGTGCAATAGCCGGGGCACCCGTAACTGAAGCATCAGGAAGCAACAATTCCTGATCCGGTCACATCGATCAACCATAGCCGACAGCAAGATGAGCCCCTACCATCTTTTTGTCCTTCTTTTTCTGTTGCTCACCGCCTGCGTGACCGACACCGGAGATAAGAGCTTTTCGGAAACCCTTTCCCGGCAAGATGGACGCACAACTCCTGTTCTGAACGAAATTCTGTTCAACCCGCTGCAAAGCTCCAAAGACGACCAGCCCGACCAGCCTGACTTCGTTGAAATTTACAACCCGGGTACGACGCCCGTCGACCTGACCGGCTGGAGCATCACCGACCGTCCGAGCGCAACCAGCGGAAAGTACTACCGTTACTACTTCGCCCCTGCGGGCGGCAACAACATCCTCGAACCCGGTCAGTACGCAATCATCGCACCCGAGAAAAACGGCCAGATCACCGGTTCCCGACTGACCACCTTTTACACCTATTTGCCGAACGATGCCCGAATCTTTCTCGTGAAGGATTATAAAACCTTCTCCTTCAACAACGATGGTGATTGCGTCAGCCTGCTTAACCAGAACGGCACGGTCATCGACTCGGCCAACTACACCCCCAACTGGCACAATCCGGCCAACAAGTCCACCAAGCGCATCTCCATCGAAAAGTTCAATCCGCTGATGCTCTCCGACACGCCACTGAGCTGGAGCTCCTCGACCGATGCTCAGTTCGGCGGCACGCCCGGAAAGACCAATTCGATCTACGTTCCTCCAACGAGAAGCGAAGAAATCTTCAACCTTTCGCCCAGCACCTTCTCACCGAACGGTGACGGAAAAGATGACTACCTCTCGATTGCGATCAGCCTCCCGGCGGACTCGTACCAGCTTTCGGTTTCAGTCTATGACATGAGCGGCAAACTGCTACGCAAGCTCGCTTCAGGCCTCCCTGCCGGGCCGGTAACGCAACTCTGGTGGGACGGACTCGACGACTCCGGACAGCCCATGCCAGCCGGAAGCTACCGCGTGACGATGAACGCTGCAGGCTATTCGGGATCGCGGTACAACGACGCGCGCACGGCAGGACTGGCTCGGTAGCGGGAGATGCGTTTTTCAAACACGCCTGTTTAGCGTTATCTTTGAAGTTGTCAGCTCGCCGAACCCATAACTCCGTCTCATGCTCAAAAGCCTCTACGTCAGAGATTTCGCGCTTATCGACGAACTTTCGGTCAGCTTCTCGCCGGGCCTGACCATCATCACCGGCGAGACTGGCGCGGGCAAGTCGATCCTGATGGGGGCGCTGAACATGGTGCTTGGCGAGCGGGCGAGCGCGGAGCTGGTGCGAGCGGGAGCGCGCAAGGCGGTGATCGAGGCGGTCTTCGGCGGCGAGCACTATGAGAGCATCGGCGAGATGCTGGATGAGAAAGAAATCGAGCGGACGCCGGAGTTGATCCTTCGGCGCGACATTTCGGCGACGGGCCAGTCGCGCTGCTTCATCAACGATACCCCCTGCACGGTTTCACTGCTCAAACGCGCCGGTCAGCAGCTCGTCGATCTGCACGGCCAGCACGACCACCAGCTCCTGCTGCACACCGAAACCCACGCCGGAATGCTCGACGGCTTCGGCCTCTTGCACGCCGAGACCGCGCAGTACCGCGCCACGCTCGACGAGTATCGCACGCTTCGCCGCGAGCTGCAAAGCCTCAACGAACGCGCCAACGCGCTCCGCGAGAAACGTGATTTCATCGACTACCAGTTCAAAGAGCTCGACGCAGCGGTGCTGGTCGAAGGTGAAATGGCCTCGATTGACGAGGAAATCAACCTGATCGAAAACGCCGAAACCCTCTTCAGCCTCGGCACCGAGCTTGGCCAGAATTTGTACGAATCGGACAGCTCTGCTTACACGGCACTTTCGTCGGCAGTGCACCTGCTCGAAAAGCTTGCGGGGATTGACAAGAGTTTCGAGCCGTGGCTCGAAGAGCTGCGCGGCGCGACCGCCACGGTCGAAGAGTTGAACCGCTTCGTCGGAAGCTACACAGGCAGCATCGACTTCAACAGCGACCGCCTCGAAGAGCTGCGCCAGCGGCAGATGCTGTTGCAGCGGCTCGCAAAAAAGCACGGCAAGAGCATCGACGAACTGATCGCCCTGCGCGACCGCTTCGCCGAAGAGCTGTCGCTGGAGGAGAATCTGGCGGGCGAACTGGCGGCCATCGAAGCTGAAATCGGCAAAGCTCGGACGGCGCTCTCGGCCTCGGCGGAGACCCTCTCGGAGCATCGCCGCGAAGCCGCCGGGCGGCTGGAAGAGGAGATCATGGCGGGCCTCTCGACGCTCGGCATTCCGCACAGCACCTTCGAGGTGCGCTTCGCCCGCGAAGCCGCGCCGGACGGCGACATCGAAATCAACGGCACGCGCTACCGGGCGTTCGACAACGGCTGCGACCGCATCGAGTTCATGATCTCCACCAACCTCGGCGAGTCGCCGAAACCGCTCGCGAAGGTGGCCTCCGGAGGCGAAATCTCACGCGTCATGCTCGCCATGAAAAGCGCACTCGCCCGCTCGGCGGAGCTGCCGATTCTCGTGTTCGACGAAATCGATACCGGCATCAGCGGCAAAGTAGCCCAATCGGTCGGCTTCAGCCTCAAGCGCCTCTCGCGGATGCACCAGATCATGGCCATCACCCACCTCCCCCAGATCGCCGCGATGGGTGATTTGCACCTCGCCGTCCAGAAACGCATCGAAGCCGACCGCACCCTCACCGGCGTCGCCCTGCTCACGGATGACGAACACGTGCGCGAAGTAGCCCGCCTCTTCAGCGGAGCCGACATCACCGAAACCTCGATCCAGCTCGCCGAAGAGCTGATCGAAGCAGGCCGGTCGGCATGAAACCTGGGAGCAACCTGGGAGCGCCATGCTCCAGCTTGGCAATGGAGCCGAAGGCTCCACACAATCAAGGCATCGAAATATTTTCGTGAAGCAGGCTTAACATCGAAAACCTCCATAAACATCAAGTCGAAAATTTTATGCTTGAGATACTCTCGTAATCTTCGTACATATAAGCCGTAAGCCTCGCCGTCGGGTTTATGCAGTACCCCTCACGAGACAGCCTTCCGAATGAGCAGAACTGATCTGATGTTACACGAGCGACGGAAATGCTTGCAGGCGCTTTGATTCTAAGGTTACTATTGAACTTGCGTGAAGCGTTCTTTGAGTGAAGCCTGAACCTTGCCGGGTTAGACTGATCTGTATAAACCGGCAGGATTAAATGATTGTTAATTTGGTTAAGTTAAACATAAATAATCAATTGGCTGGTCTGTGAGTATGGTTATGGGGTTGTCTTATACAGAAAGAAGCTTTCTGCCTTTTCTGGATTAGGCAGATCAGTCTAAACATTGTTGGCTGAC
>DRSQ01000072.1 GCA_011372505.1 Chlorobaculum parvum
ATTCAGAGAAGATGTTGCTCGACGGCTGCTGCGAACCGGCCTCGATGTTCTGCGCCGAAAACCTGAACTACCCCTTCGAGATCGTCTGGCCGGTCGTCGAAGAGTTCGGCTTTTCGGTAACGCTCGACGTGGGGCATCTCGAATACTACGGCTTCCCGACCGCCGACTATCTCCGCCGCTACCTGTCGCGAGCCAAGGTGCTGCACATGCACGGCACGAAGGAGGGGCGCGACCACAACTCGCTGGCGTACATGAACCCCAAAGCGCTCGATCTGGTGGTCGATGCGTTGCGAAAGGCTGAGGGCGAGCCGAAAGTGTTCACGCTGGAGATTTTTTCGGAAGCCGATTTTCTGTCGTCAGTTGAAACACTTGAACGATTTTCATCATGATTCGAGCCGTCGCTGATTCATTAAACACGATTCAATCGTTATGCCTGAAGTGATCTACGTGACCGGCGGAGCCCGTAGCGGGAAGAGCAGCTATGCGCTGAAGCTGGCCGAACCATACAAACGCCGGGTGTTCCTTGCCACTGCCGAGGCGTTCGATGGCGAGATGCAACGGCGCATCGACAAGCACAAGGAGGAGCGCGAAGGGCGCTTTACAACCGTCGAGGAACCGGTTTTCATCGATCGGGCGCTGCGCAACCTGCCCGAGGCCACGGAGGTGGTTCTGGTGGATTGCCTGACCGTGTGGCTGGGCAATATGATGCACTATCTCGGTGATGAGTCGGCGATCAACGAGCGGATTGATGCTTTGCTCGACGTGCTGAGCTCACCGCCGTGCGACATTATTTTCGTCTCCAACGAGGTCGGCATGGGCATCGTTCCAGAAAACGCTATGGCTCGTGATTTTCGCGATCTTGCCGGGACGCTCAATCGCAAAGTGGCCGAACGCGCCACGCAGGCGTATCTCCTTTGCAGCGGCATGCCTCTTGTTCTAAAACAGCATATTCATTAACAATCAAGTACAAACCATCCATGACCGATCGTTTCCAAAAGCTTCTCGCCTCTATCAAGCCCATCGATATGAATCTTTCGTCAGCGATTCAGGCGCATCTCGATGATCTGACCAAACCACAGGGGAGCCTTGGGCGGCTCGAAGAGATCGCCATGAAATATTGTATCGCGACCGGCACCGCCGAGCCGTCGCTGTCGAAGAAGAAGCTCTTCTGTTTTGCTGCCGATCATGGCGTTGCTGCCGAGGGGGTTTCGGCGTTTCCTGCCGAGGTGACGCCGCAGATGGTCTATAACATGCTTGGCGGCGGGGCAGCGATCAACGTGCTGTCGCGCCATGCCGGGGCTGATCTGGAGGTGGTCGATATGGGTGTGAATCACGATTTCGCTGAGCATCCGATGCTGCGCCGCTGCAAGGTCAAGCATGGCTCGGCGAACATGGCCGAAGGCCCGGCGATGAGCGTCGACGAGACGTTGCAGGCGATCATGGCGGGCGCGGATCTGGCGATCGAGGCACGCTCGCAGGGGTATGAACTGCTTGGCACGGGTGAGATGGGCATTGCCAACACCACGCCTGCGACGGCGCTCTACTCGGTGCTGCTCGGCGTGCCGGTGGCCTCCATCACCGGGCGCGGCACGGGGATTGACGACGAGCGGCTTCATCACAAGGTGGCGGTTATCGAAAAGGCGATCGAAGTCAATCGCGCTAATCTTGCAACGCCGCTCGAAGTGCTTGCCGCGCTTGGCGGACTTGAAATCGCAGGCATCTGTGGTTTGATTCTCGGCGCGGCGTCGGTTGGAATGCCGGTCGTTGTCGATGGTTTCATCTCGACCGCCGCCGCCGTCTGTGCCATCAAGCTTTCGTGCAAAACGAGCGACTACCTCTTTTTCAGCCACCTCTCCAACGAGCAGGGGCATCGTGCGGTGATGCAGAAGCTCGGTGCGCGTCCAATTCTCGATCTCGATCTGCGGCTCGGCGAGGGCACCGGCGCGGCGATGGCGATGCAGGTGATCGAGGCGGCGCTGAAAATCTACAATGAAATGGCTACCTTCAGTTCAGCAGGAGTTTCCGGCAAAAACGACTGAAAACATGGACTCTTTTCTCGACATCCAGCGGCAACGTGCCGACAGCGAAAGCCGCTTTATCGACTGCAACGGCTTCCGCGTGCACTATAAACTTTACGGCAGCGGCAAGCCGCCGTTCGTCGTGCTTCTGCACGGCAGCTTTCTGAGTATGCGCTCGTGGTACGACGTCACCAGGCTGCTCTCCGAAGGGGCGACCGTGCTTATCTTCGACCGTCCGGCGTTCGGGCTGACATCGCGTCCTGTGCCGAAGCGCGACAACGAGGTGCGCTACAGCCCGGAGGCGCAGAGCGATCTGGTCGTGGCGCTGATGGACAAGTTCGGCTTTGACAGGGCGGTGCTGGTGGGCAACTCCACTGGCGGCACGCTGGCGTTGCTGACGGCGCTGCGCCATCCGAGGCGCGTGCAGGGCCTCGTGCTTGTCGGCGCGATGATCTACAGCGGCTACGCCAACAGCGAGGTGCCATCGTTCATGAAGCCCTTCATGAGGGCGATGCGGCCAGTGTTTTCAAACCTGATGAAGCTGCTCATCGCAAAGTTGTATGACAAGAATACCAGGGGATTCTGGCACGTCAAGTCACGTCTGTCCGATGAAACGCTTGCCGCTTTCAGAAATGACTTTATGGTTGGCGACTGGTCGCGCGGCTTCTGGGAGCTGTTTCTCGAAACACACCGACTCCATTTCGAAAAGCGCGTGGCTTCGGTCGCGACGCCGTCGCTCGTGGTGACCGGCGAACACGACCTGACAGTCAAAACCGAGGAGAGCTTCCGGCTGGCCAAGGAGCTGCCGGGCGCAGAGCTGCTCGTTATTCCCGACTGCGCCCACCTGCCACAAGAGGAGCAGCCCGCAGCGTTTGCCGTCGGAGTGAACAAGTTCATCGAAAAGCTCGCCTGAGATGCTGCGTGGACTCGTGACGGCGCTCCGGACGCTGACCTCGCTGCCGGTGCCGGGCCGCGACGCCGAGCGCTTCAGCTCGTCGCTCTACTGGTTCCCGGTGGTCGGTCTCGTCATTGGCGCTGTCGTTGCGCTGCTTGCTCGTGCCGGAATGGGCGCCGGATGGCCGGAGCTGGCCGCCGTGCTCGCGTTGCTCGGCGGTGTCATCCTGACCCGTGGCCTTCACGCCGACGGGCTTGCCGATCTGGCCGACGGCTTTTTCGGAGGTCGCAATCGTGAGGCGGCGTTGCGAATCATGAAAGATCCAAACGTTGGCTCCTTCGGTTCGCTGGCGCTTATCGGTGTAATGCTCTTCAAGTGGATTTGTCTGCTCGAACTGGCCCGTGCCGGTGCGTACGGCATGATCGCCGCCGGAGCCGTCCTGTCGCGCACTGCGCAGGTGCTGCTTGCCGCGAGGATGCCTTACGCCCGCAGTGAGGGCGGTACGGCTACGGCGTTTGTTGAGGATGCGGGCTGGCCGCATCTCTTCGTCGCGTCGATCTCCGGCGTTGCGCTGTTGTTTGCGCTGCTCGGCGGGCAAATCGTCCCATCGGCGATTTTGTTGTCTGGCGCTTTCGTTGCGCTGCTCTTCGTCGGTTGGCTGAGTCACCGCAAGATCGGCGGCATCACCGGCGACGTACTTGGCGCAAGCAGCGAACTGGTCGAAGCGTTCGTCTGGTGCGTGGCCGTGCTGTGGTTGAAGGGTAGTTGACAATTGATAATGGATAATTGACAGTTGACAGGGTGTTGCAATCTGTGGGATAAACCCCAAAAACCACCTTTAGGGGCAGGCCTCGCACCTGCCTAGTTCCAAACCATCAGAATGCCACGTTGAAATAGTTCTCCTGTTGTCCACCTTGTCCACTTTCTCTTCACCCCCGAAATCGAACCATCGCAGGCTCGGGATGCTTTGCTTATCAATCGTGATATCTTTATACTTCGGCACTGAATTTTCATTCCAAGTTTCAAGACATCAACACTTATGAGCAGCGATCTGATCGTGACGTTTGGCGGCGGTAAAAAGGTGAACGCCGAGTTCAAGGGATTTACCATCAAGACCGACCAGTCCGTTCGCGGCGGCGGCGAGGGTTCGGCTCCTGAGCCTTTTGCTTTGTTTTTGGCCTCCATCGGCACCTGCGCGGGCATTTACGTCTATTCGTTTTGCCAAAGCCGAGAAATTCCGACCGACGGCATCCGGGTTGTGCAGAGCCACGAGATGAAGGCGACCGGTCGTGGTATCGGCAAAATCACCCTGACCATCGAGTTGCCACCGAGCTTCCCCGAGAAGTACAAGGATGCGGTCATCAACGCGGCTAACCTTTGCGCGGTGAAGAAGCACATCATCGATCCTCCGGCGTTCGATGTAAAAACCGAGACCGTCGAGGGCTGAGGAGCATAACTCAATGACCGTCATCGCGAGTCCTGACCAGTCAGGACGTGCTGATCCATCTTTTATTTAACTTTGTGTTACTCCGCATGGATTGCCACGTCGCGATGCTCTTTTTCATGAACAGGTAATTGTTTTGCTGATTACCATTGACCGGGCATTGGCGCTTTTGCTGAGGCGGGCATCCCGACAAGTCGGGATGGCTTTCCATGACTGGTGATGGACAGGAGTGTTTGGCATTGACTTGAGGTTCTGTTGATACTTTCAAGAGAAGCTGCCCGGTTGCTGTATCGGCGCAGCCTTCTCGTTTTAAACGATACTGGCTGAATCATGAAAAACCAGCGCGCGGGCAGACCGGTCAGCTGCCGTTCTGTCGAAGATGTTCCCAAAGTGACCTGCTTTCTTCCCGAAGGGGTGCGCCCGGAGCGCCAGCAGAATGTGGTGCTGACGCTCGATGAGGTCGAGTCCCTGCGGCTCGCTGACCTTGAGGGGCTGTACCACGCCGATGCGGCTGAAAAAATGAAGGTCTCCCGACAGACCTTCGGCCGCATCATCAAATCAGCACGGAAAAAGGTTGCCGATGCCTTGGTGGGCGGCAAGACCATCTGCATCGAGGGCGGCAACATTGATCAGCCCTGTCCGAACGAAGCGGCGGAGGGGGAGGCGGCTTGCGTCTGTCTGCACTGCGGCCACCGCCAGCCGTGGGTGCAGGGCATTCCTTGCCGGACGGCGCGTTGCCCGCAGTGCGGTAAACTGTTGATTCGTCAGGGGAGGTACAGCAATGTCGAGTGAGCAAACCCTCGATTTTTTCATTCTACCGTTGCCGCGCATCCATTTTGGTGCTGGCAAACTTTCACTGCTGGCGTCATTCGTCTCGGCGTACGGTCGCCATCTGCTGCTGGTGACTGGTCGAAGCACGCTTCAGCGCTCCGAAGCGGCTTCGGGGTTGCTGGAAGAGTTTCATCGTGACGGGATCGAGGTCGAGCTTCTGGAGGTCGCGGGCGAGCCGTCGCCTGAACTGATCGACCATGCCGTGGAGCTGGGCCGCAAGCGTCCGTTCGATGCGGTTGCCGCCATTGGTGGTGGCAGCGTGCTCGATGCGGGCAAGGCGATTTCGGCCATGCTGCTCCAGCACCATCCGGTCGAGCGCTTTATAGAAGGGCGTCCGGGCGTGTTGCCGCACGACGGGCGCAAAGTGCCGTTCATCGCCGTGCCGACCACCTCGGGCACTGGCAGCGAAGTGACCAATAACTCGGTCATAAGCCGTGTCGGGCCGGGCGGATTCAAACGCTCGCTGCGCCACCCGGCGTTCGTGCCGGACGTGGCGATCATCGATCCGGAGCTTATGGTGACGCTGCCGCGCGAGGTGACGGTTTCGACCGGCATGGACGCCTTTACGCAGCTGCTTGAAGCCTACCTTTCGCCCTTCGCCAGCGCCTACACCGATGCGCTCTGTTGTAGCGGCCTGGAGCACTTCGCCCGCTCGTTCGAGGCTGCCAGCGGCGACGGTGCGGCTTCGGTTGCCGTGCGCGCCGACATGGCCTACGCGGCGCTGATGTCTGGCATCGCGCTTGCCAATGCCGGACTCGGCATCGTGCATGGCTTCGCTTCGTCGGTCGGCGGCCTGTTCGACATTCCGCACGGTACGCTCTGCGCCACGTTGCTCGGCGAAGCCACTCGCGAGAACATTCGCCAGCTTCAGGCAAAAGGGGAGCCTTCAGTCGGCTTGTCCAAATTTGCCAACGCGGCCAGAATTCTCACCGGCAAATCATTTTCAAGCGAAGCCGAAGCGTGTGAGCGCCTCATCGAAAAGCTTGAAGCCTGGCAAGAGCAGTTCGCGTTTCCGCGTCTCGGCGAGTTCGGTGTGAGCGAGGGGGATTTCGAGGAGATCATCGCTGCCACGCGAAGCAAGAGCAACGCCGCTCCGCTCGACGCAGCGGCAAT
>DRSQ01000073.1 GCA_011372505.1 Chlorobaculum parvum
CAAAAATCACCGGTGATTTTATTGCGTACATCCACGCCATGCAGCGCCTGAACCTCGAAGTTGCGGCGGAGTTTATCTACATGGCCTCGATGCTGATGAGCATCAAGGCGCGGATGCTGCTGCCCCGTCCGGAGCCGGATGATGGCCACGCCGACGAGTTCGATCCGCGCACCGAGCTGGTGCAGCGTCTACTCGAATACAAGCGCCTCAAGGAGGGCGCCTCGGAGCTCGAACAGCTCGGCATCGATCGGTCGCGGATGTTCCCGCGCGGCGTGTTCGAGGCGCTGGAGCCGGAGGTGATCGACGAGATGGACGAGCCGGTGAACCGTCCGACGCTCTATCATCTCATGCTGGCCTACCAGTCGGTGATCGACAACATGCCGAAAACGAGAACGCAGAGCGTCTCCGACGCGCCGGTCACCATCGAAGAGCAGAGCGCGCTCATCATGACGCGGCTCGAACAGCGGGTGCAGGTCTCCTTCACCTCCCTGTTCGAGGAGCTGCGCGAAGCGATTGTGATTGTCGTCACCTTCCTCGCCGTGCTTGAACTGTGCCGGAACAACAAAATCTCCGTCATTGTCAAGGAGGGGGTCAACGACTTCTGGATTTCACAGAGAGAGTCCTCAGATTAACCGCCAAAAACCCGCAAGCCCATGCCCGAGATTGTGCCGTTCAAGGGGGTAGTTTATGGCCCCGGAGCCGACAGCGAAGCCTCGAAGCTGATCTGTCCGCCCTACGATGCCATTTCCACCGAGAAGCAGCGCGAGCTGTACGAGAGTTCCGACTACAACGCAGTCCGGCTGGAGCTTCCCGCCGAGGCCGATCCGTACGCTGCTGCCGCTGACCGGATGCGCAAGTGGCTGGAGTCGGAGGTTCTCGCCCGTGACGACGAACCGGCGCTCTATCCCTGCTTCCAGACTTTCGAGGACGAGCATGGCGTGAGCCGTACCCGCAAGGGGGTGTTTGTCGCACTGCGCCTGTACGAGCCACCCGAGGGCAAGGTGCTGCCGCATGAGCGGACGCTGTCGGGACCGAAGGCCGATCGGCTGAAGATGTTCCGCCAGACCGGGGCGAATCTCAGTAGCATTTTCGGGCTGTTTGCCGACGAATCGCGCAGCAGCGACAAGCTGCTCGGTGAGTTTGCCGAGGGACACGAACCGGTTGTGGATGCCGAATTCGACGGGGTGCGGAACCGCATGTGGCGCATGAGCGATCCCGAACTGACGGCGCAACTGGCGTCGCTGCTCGATGAGCTGACGGTTTATATCGCTGATGGCCACCATCGCTACGAAACCGGCCTGGCTTACAGCAAGGAGCGGGTGGCGGCCAATCCCGGCCACACTGGTCGCGAGCCGTATAATTATATATTGGCCTACCTGTCGAATATCTACGACGAGGGGCTGCTGATCCGTCCGATCCACCGGCTTGTGCACGGCCTTGAAGCGTTCGACGCCGAAAGCTTCATCGCCAAGCTTGACTGGCCGTTCACCGTCTGGGAATTGCCGGGCAGGGCTGCGCTCGATGAGTTTCTCACTACCGGCGGAGAGCAACCGTGCTACGGTGTCGTGCTGCCGGAGATGGTGCTTGGCATTGCGCTCGATCCGAAGCCCTCCGAGGTGCTTGCGGCTTCGGTGCCGGAGGCGTTGCAGGAGCTGGACGTCGTCGTGCTGCACGACCTGGTGCTTGGGCAGATGCTTGGCATCGAGGCCGAGGCGGTCGAAAAGGAGAGCAATTTGACCTACGCCAGCAGCACGGATGCGGTGTTCGATGCGGTCGCGTCGGGCAAGGCGCAGGTGGGCATTGTGCTGCGCCCCACCGGAGCCGACCAGGTGATGTCGGTCTCCCGCTCGGGCGAGGCGATGCCGCAGAAGTCCACCTGGTTCTATCCAAAGGTGATGACCGGCATGGTGT
This sequence comes from Chlorobaculum parvum, assembly GCA_011372505.1. Classification (GTDB taxonomy): domain Bacteria; phylum Bacteroidota; class Chlorobiia; order Chlorobiales; family Chlorobiaceae; genus Chlorobaculum; species Chlorobaculum parvum_B. Next base: position 1,912 of record DRSQ01000073.1, read on the forward strand.
TCCGCTCGCTGGAGGGCGACGCATGATGGACGATGCCATGAGGGGCGAATTTCTGTCCCGCTCCGCTGACGAGACTCGTGAGTTTGCTCGGCGCTTCGCCATCGGCCTGAAGCCGGGCGACGTGGTGTGCCTGATCGGGACGCTCGGCGCGGGCAAGACCGAGTTCATGCGGGGTATCACCGAAACGTTCGGCTGCGTGGCGCAGCTCTCCAGCCCCACCTTTTCGCTGATGAATATTTACGAGGGAGAGATGCGGGGGCGTCCAGTGGAATTGCATCACTTTGATCTGTACCGGCTCGAATCGGAAAAGGAACTTGACGGAGCTGGCTTTGACGACTATCTTTCGGGGTCGTTTCTGTCGGTAGTCGAGTGGGGCGAGCGCTTTCCATCGCTCGCTTGGCGCTACACTCGCCGGGTTGAGTTGCTCATTACCGGCGACGAGCAGCGAAAAATCGTCATCAGTTGAATCAGAGTTATGAAGATTCTTGCCATCGAGTGCACCCACGGATTTGCCAGCGTCGCGGTCAGCAATGCTGGAAATGTTGCTGAACAAAGCCTCGCAGAGTGGCAAAAAACTGCCGAAGCACTGGTGCCGCTGGTTGAGCAGGTGATGGCAGAGGCGGGTTTGCAGCCTGACGATCTCAATGGCGTTGCGGTCTCCTCCGGTCCAGGCTCGTTTACCGCATTGCGCATCGGCATGTCGGTGGCCAAGGGCATCGCCTTTGGCGCGGGACTGCCGCTCGCGCCAGTTTCGACTCTCGCCGCCCTGGCCTCTTCGGTTCTGCCGCACACCGATGCGCAGCACATTGTGCCGGTGATCCCGTCGCGGGCGGGCGAGTGCTTCGCGGCGATTTTCTGGCGTGACGGCGATGAGCTGGTCGAGGCAGAGCGCTTTCGGTGCGACGCCGCTGAGCTGCCCGGTCGCCTGGCTTCGCTCGGCGAGGAGTTTGCCATTGCCGGACGCGGCGTGCAGGCGCTGGCTGAGGACGTTCCCGAGCTTGCATTGTGTTGCATCGAAGCCTCGTTTTTCTCCGCTTTATCCCTCCTGCCCTTCGCCCGCAAAGCTCTTGCCAAAGGTGGTGGCGAATCGAGCACCGAGGCCGCGCCAGACTATCGTCAGGCGTTCGTGCCAAAGCAGGTGCGCTCATGATTAGCCATCGCTTTCCATTCCTTTCCTTTTTCAGAAAATCATTCTCTTTTCCCGGTGTAACTGTTTTGTAAAAATCGCCCTTTCTTTTTGTCTTCATCCCGAAGAAAGCTCTTCAAACCAGCTCGATATTGACTATATTATGACGCGGGAACCATGCCCGCGTGAACGATTTTTTATCATCAAAACGGAGATTTATGTCCCGTTCGGAACATGAAGCCTCTTCGGGAATGCAGGCTCGCGAAGTGGCGATGAGTGAGTTGCTGGCCAGGAGAGTTGCCGATTTATCGCTTGAAAAAAAGGGTGAGGATGTCAAGATTCTTGATGTTCGCGGCCTGACGAGCGTGACCGATTTTTTTGTGATTATTACCGCCGATTCGGAGCGGAAAAGCAGCGCCATTGCCGAGTTTATCGTCGATGAGCTGCGTGAGGAGGGCGAGCGCCCGGCGCACGTCGAGGGGCTCGATACGCTTCACTGGGTGCTGATCGATTACATCGACGTGGTCGTCCACATTTTCCAGCCGGACGAACGCAAATTCTACGATCTCGAATCGCTCTGGTCGGATGCCAAGGTGAGCACGGTCAGTGTATCCGATGCTGCGGAATCTTCTGAAACGTCGGCGTCTTCTGAAAGCTGAATTTTGCACCCTACAGAGGAGGGCGAGGCTTTAGCTTTTTACAAGCTATTTCATACATTAAGTCGTTATTTGTCTACGGTAAATCAAAGTCAGGGTATCGATTATGCAGCGCGAAAAGATCTTGCCGATCAGCATTGAAGAGGAAATGCGGGATGCCTATCTCGATTATTCAATGTCGGTCATCGTCAGTCGAGCGCTGCCTGATGTGCGCGACGGCCTGAAGCCGGTGCATCGCCGTGTGCTGTACGGTATGCACGAGCTTGGCCTCCAGTCAAACAAGCCTCACAAGAAATCGGCTCGCGTGGTCGGTGAGGTGCTCGGTAAGTATCATCCGCATGGTGACTCGGCTGTTTACGACAGCCTTGTTCGCATGGTGCAGGATTTTTCGTTGCGCTATCCTCTGATCGACGGTCAAGGTAACTTCGGCTCGGTCGATGGCGACTCTCCGGCGGCGATGCGTTACACCGAGGTGCGCATGAAGGCGATCGCGGGCGAAATGCTCAAGGATCTCGACAAGGAGACGGTCGATTTCGCGCTGAACTTCGACGATTCGCTCGAAGAGCCGACGGTGCTTCCCTCGGCGATTCCGAACCTGCTGGTGAATGGTGCTTCGGGTATCGCGGTCGGCATGGCAACCAATATTCCGCCGCATAACATGCGCGAGGTGGTCAGCGGACTGATCGCCATGATCGACGATCCGGAGATCGAGATCACCGATCTGATGAAATATGTGACTGCGCCTGACTTCCCGACCGGAGGCATCATCTATGGCTACGAAGGTGTTCGTCAGGCCTACCTGACCGGTCGCGGCAAGGTGGTTATCCGGGCCAGAGCCGTAGTCGAGGTGACGCAGAAGAACGGTCGCGAGTCGATTATCGTTACCGAACTTCCCTATCAGGTCAACAAGGTCAGGCTCATCGAGAAGATTGTCGAGCTGGTGCACGACAAGAAGATCGACGGCATCGCCGACATCCGCGATGAGTCCGACCGTGAAGGTATGCGTCTGGTGATCGAGCTGAAGCGCGACGCCGTGCCGAAGGTGGTGCTGAATCACCTCTACAAGCACACTCCGATGCAGGATACCTTCGGTGTCATCATGCTGGCACTGGTCGATGGCGTGCCGCGCGTGCTGAATCTCAAGGAGATGATGCAGTACTACATCCGGCATCGTAACGAAATCGTGCTGCGCCGTACGCAATACGATCTCAACGCAGCCGAAAAGCGTGCGCACATCCTCGAAGGTCTCAAGATCTGCCTCGACAATCTCGACGAGGTGATCACCACCATTCGCCAGTCTCCCGATACTCCGACCGCGCAGAGCCGCCTGATCGACCGTTTCGGTCTGACCGAAGTGCAGTCGAAGGCGATCCTCGAAATGCGCTTGCAGCGCCTGACCGGTATGGAGCGCCAGAAGATCGACGATGAGTACAAGCAGACGATGGCGCTCATCGAGGAGCTAAAATCGATTCTGGCCAGCCCGGCCAAGCAGATGGAGATCATCAAGGGGGAGCTGCTTAAAGTCAGCGACGTCTATGGCGACGAGCGCCGTACCGAAATTCGTCCGCAGGAGGGAGATTTCTCGATTGAGGATATGATTGCCCAGGAGGATGTGGTCATCACCATCACCCACGACGGCTTCATCAAGCGCTTCCCGGTTTCCGGCTACCGTCGCCAGCATCGCGGTGGACGCGGCGTAGCCGGTGCGCAGGCGAAGAACGAGGATTTCATCGAGCACATGTTCATCGCCTCGACGCATAACTATATCCTGTTCTTTACCACGGGTGGTCGTTGCTACTGGCTCAAGGTGTACGAAATTCCGGAGGCAGGCCGTTCGGCGCGAGGCCGTTCGCTGGCTAACATCATGGAGCTGCCGCCCGGCGAGAAGATCCGCACCTACATCAACATCCGGAATTTCGACGATCCGCATTTCATCATCATGGCCACGGCCAACGGCATCGTCAAAAAGACCGACCTTGCGCAGTACTCCAATCCGCGACGTACCGGCATCAACGCCATCACCATCGAAGAGGGCGACGAGCTGATCGAGGCGCGCCTGACCGACGGCGATCATCAGGTCATTCTGGCCAAGAGCTCTGGCTATGCTGTTCGCTTCCCGGAATCGGAGGTTCGCTCGATGGGCCGCACGGCGATGGGCGTCAAGGGCATCACGCTCGATGAGGACGAACGTTGCATCTCGATGGTCACCACCAAGCGCAACGACACTTCGCTGCTCGCTGTCACCGACAACGGCTACGGCAAGCGCAGCAAGGTCGAGGATTACCGCATGACCAAGCGCGGCGCGCGCGGCGTCATTACCATCAAGGCGCACGAGAAGATTGGCAATTTGGTTGGTCTGCTCGACGTCAACGACGAGGACGACCTGATTATCATCACGGTCAACGGCATCGTCATCCGCCAGCATGTTTCCGACATTCGCGTGCTGGGCAGGAACACCTCCGGTGTCCGGCTCATCAGGCTCGACGCGGGCGACAAAATTTCTGCCACGGCGCGCGTACCGAAGAGCGACGACGACTCGGCGACCGAGCCACTTGGTGAAGAGGGGCAGATTGATATGGGGCTTTGAGCCGGTTTCTTGCGGCAAGGCTCCACGAACGAATGATTGAGCGGCGAGCGTCAGGCTTTCCGCAGCGAGACAGATGACTGTTATCACTTAATTATCTATAGAAGGTATGGCGCGACCGAAGAACGTAAAGCATATTTTTGTC
>DRSQ01000074.1 GCA_011372505.1 Chlorobaculum parvum
GGTTCGACAAGCCATGCGGGATTGCAGGTCCACGGGCCGACCTTGTGGTGGTTTTCGATCATGGCTTCGATTTCATCCGCCCAGTCGGTCTTGCCGATCGATTCGAGAAAGGCACGCACGAGCCGCTTTGAGGGGCCCAAATAGTCGAAGGTGCTGTCCATCCAGATTCCGAGGTCATGATAAGCTGCGGCAATGGCCATTTTCTGCTGATTGTCGCCATCGGGGCCTGCCAGCACGCACCCGAAGATGAAGACCCTGCGGCAATGGTTTCGATACCCCTCAAAGTCGCGCCCGATCACGCTCAACCAAGGGTCGATCAGAGCATCGACCATCGCGACCTGTTCATTATCGGCTTTCATGATGCTACCCGTTTGTTATCGGTTAACCCTTTTCAGTTTAACGAAATTCGCTCGACGAGGGTTCACCTTTTGCTGAAAAAACGTATCAGCCCTTTTGTATATTGACCGGGTTAACCCGCAACAACGGCACAATCAACCTCAAGGAGTAAACAGCATCATGAACAGAGGCGAGGAAGAGCCCGACAAAAGCATCGGTTTGGCATGGGCCGCAAGTCTGGTGGGCAAGGCGCTGGTTACGCTGCTATTTCCGCTCTGAGGCCAGAGTTCGTCGTTGCTGAGCGGTAGTGCGTCGGTAGAAATATAAGCGTTGCTGGCTGACATGCGAGTGAATCTCTGAGGCGATCGGTCGAGAAAGAGAAGAGTGTTGTGCCGGCTACGACCGGCAAGGAGAAGAGGCCGGTCACGAGATTCAGCGCATTGTGAACGACGGTCAACTCGATCAACAGCAAGCTGTTCGAAGCAACTACGGAGAACGCCAATGTGAAAGCGCTCGGTCTCTCCTCGACAATCAGCGACGAGCTGATGCGCAAAATCGATGGGAGCCTCGACGAACTAACCGCACGGATCAAGCCGGAGTGGCGGAAAACCAGGATGAACAAAATCGCCAAAGACGCCAAATTCGGCATTCGCAACATGGTAATTCTCCAGAACCGCCACATCAACACCGCCGGTGAACCGGCCAACAAGAGTCTCGAAAAGTCAATGCAGTCAGAGCGGAAAAACATCGAGACCGCCCTTGCGACGCTCGACAGGATGACGGCCAAAACCGAGTTTAGCGAATACATGCGGGTGAATTCGGAGATCGTGCGCCTCTCACCGCTGAACACCAACCGCACCAGCGCCGCGCTGTCGCTAGGTGACAAGCGCAAGACCGAAGCCGAATGCGACCGCTCCCTCGAAGCGCAGCAAAAACTCGCCACAAAATAACCGAAGTAATCTTTTCTTTCACCGTCCACCAAGCCCACCTGAACCATGTCAACACCTGCTGACACCCATGAAGGGCGCCTCTCGGGCTCCGTCGAGCGGGTAACCTTTCACAACGAGGAGTCGGGATTCACCGTGCTTCGCCTCAAGGTGGCCGGCCAACGCGATTCGGTGCCAGAGGTCGGGTGTTCTACCTCCCCCGCCGTCGGCCAGTTCATGGAGTGCGTCGGCGCGTGGCAGAACGACCGCACACACGGCGTTCAGTTCAAAGCCTCCAAAATCACCCCCGTGCAGCCA
>DRSQ01000075.1 GCA_011372505.1 Chlorobaculum parvum
CATCTCGATTCTTGGCGGCACCCGCGTGCAGATCGGCGGGCCGACCGGCGCCTTCATCGTCATCCTTTACGGCATCGTGCAGCAGTACGGCCTGAACGGACTGATGATCGCCACCTTCATGGCTGGTGTGATTCTCATCATCATGGGCCTGTCGCAGCTCGGTTCGCTCATCAAGTTCATCCCCTACCCGGTCGTGGTCGGCTTCACCAGTGGCATCGCGGTCATCATTTTTTCGAGCGAAGTCAAAGACTTTCTCGGCCTGCGAATGGCATCGGTTCCGGCGCACTTCATCGACAAATGGGCAGCCTACTTCGCCGCGCTGCCAACCGTTAGTCCTGAAACGCTCGCAATCGGCCTGGTTTCGCTATTCATCATCATCCTCTGGCCGAAAGTCTCTGCCAAAATCCCCGGGGCGCTGATTGCGCTCATCGTCACCACGCTGGCCGTCAAGCTACTGCATCTCAACGTCGATACCATCGAGACCCGCTTCGGCGACATTTCGGCCTCGATTCCCGCCCCCACCCTGCCGACGCTTGATTTCGCCACGATCCGCCATCTCATCATGCCCGCCACCACCATCGCGCTCCTCGGCTCAATCGAGGCGCTGCTCTCCGCCGTGGTCTCCGACGGCATGATCGGCGCTCGGCACAAGTCCAACATGGAGCTGATTGCGCAAGGCGTGGCCAACCTTGCCTCACCGCTCTTCGGCGGCGTTCCAGTCACCGGAGCCATTGCGCGCACGGCGACCAACATCAAAAACGGCGGACGCACGCCGATTGCCGGTATCGTCCACTCGATCACGCTGCTGGCAATCATGCTGGTCTTCGGCTCGTGGGCCAAGCTGATTCCCATGCCGACGCTGGCCGCAATCCTGATTGTGGTGGCCTGGAACATGAGCGAGTACCACGTCTTCCAGCAGCTCCTGAAAAGCCCGAAAAGCGACATTGCCGTGCTGTTGACCACCTTTTTGCTGACGGTGATTTTCGACTTGACCATCGCCATCGAAATCGGAATGCTGCTCTCGGCGATCCTGTTCATGAAGCGCATGGCCAGCATCGCCAACGTCGGGGTCATCACCGGCGAACTGAAGGACGTCGAGGAAGAAGCCGATCCGAACGCCATCATCACCAGAACGATTCCGGACGACGTTGATGTGTTCGAAATCAGCGGCCCCTTCTTCTTCGGCGCGGCCACAAAGTTCAAGGATGCCATGCACGTCATCGGCAAACCGCCGGCAATCCGGATTCTCAGGATGCGCATGGTGCTGAGCATCGACGCCACCGGCCTGAACATGCTCAAGGAGCTGGTTGCCGATTGCCGAAAATCGGACACGAAGCTGATTCTCTCCGGCGTACACGCACAGCCGATTTTCGCCATGCAGCAGTACGGTATTGCTGATGAAATCGGCGAGGAGAACATGTTCGGCAACATCGACGACGCCCTCGACCGCGCAAGAGCTATCCTCGGCCTGCCCGCCGAAGGACGACCAAAAGGGTTCGTAGCGAGTGTTGAAAGAGAAAAGAAAATGATTGCAAACAGGTAAAAAAATTTTCGGAGCGGCAACATACTCATAGTCAGGTCAGTTTGACCTTGCTACATAAAGACATTGGGGTGAAATGTACCCGTTTGCCAGCAGCTTGAAACAAAAAAAGCTCCCGGTGTTTCCGGAAGCTTTTTCTATTCAGCGGAGAGGGAGGGATTCGAACCCTCGGTAGCTCTAGTCGAACTACGTCGGTTTAGCAAACCGGTGCCTTAAGCCACTCGGCCACCTCTCCTGAACCTTGTGCGGAGGATGAGGGACTCGAACCCCCAAGGGCGCAAACCCGGCAGTTTTCAAGACTGCTGCCTTACCAATTAGGCTAATCCTCCAACAATGTATGTAAAGAACGGGGCAAGAAAATAGCGATTTAACGGAAAATAGCCAGAAGAAAATTACATCCTCTGTTTTTTCCTGGCGGAGAGGGAGGGATTCGAACCCTCGAGGGCTGTTACACCCTACCCGCTTTCCAGGCGAGCGCACTAGACCAACTATGCGACCTCTCCATTTTGATGGTTTGCAATGTACAACGCTTTTCCGATTTTTAAAACTTTTATCCCTGTTTAAGAGGCAGAAAAATCACCAAAACCATGGCTCAGAACCGCTGCGCCGTTGCCATTCCGTCCTCACTTTCGTAAATTGGCGGATTCATTTTGCCGCAAATATTTTAACCAGCCACCTATGGACAAAATTCTGTACGATGCACTGACGTTTGATGATGTATTGCTCGTTCCCGCCTATTCCAACGTACTGCCCAAAGAGACCGTCGTCAAATCGCGAGTGACCCGCAACATCGAGGTCAACCTCCCGCTGGTGAGCGCGGCTATGGACACGGTTACCGAAGCGGAACTGGCTATTGCTCTGGCACGAGCTGGCGGCATCGGAATCATCCACAAGAATCTGTCGATCGACGTACAGGCGCGGCACGTGGCAAAAGTCAAGCGTTTTGAGAGCGGCATCATTCGCAACCCGATCACGCTTTTTGAAGATGCGCCAATTCAGGAGGCAATCGACCTTATGGTTAAACACTCCATTTCAGGCATTCCGGTTGTCGAACGCCCTACTCCTGAAGGTTGCCTTTTGCTTAAAGGCATCGTAACCAACAGGGATCTGCGCATGACCACCTCGCCAAGCGACAAGATCACCACCATCATGACGACCGACCTCATCACGGCTCAGGAGGACATCGATCTGCTGAACGCCGAGGAGATCCTCATGCGGAACAAAATCGAGAAGCTACTCGTCATCGACGACGATGGCTATCTCAAAGGGCTCATCACCTTTAAGGACATACAGAAACGCAAGCAGTGCCCTGACGCGTGCAAAGACATGCATGGCAGGCTTCGCGTCGGCGCTGCAGTCGGCATCCGCTCCAACACGATCACCAGAGTCGACGCCCTGGTCGAGGCCGGAGTTGATGTGGTGGCAGTCGATACTGCGCACGGGCACAGCCAGGCGGTGCTCGATATGGTGAATACCATCAAGGAGAAGTACCCCAAACTCGAAGTCATCGCCGGTAACGTGGCCACGCCGGAAGCCGTCAGGGATCTGGTCAAGGCTGGCGCTGACGCCGTGAAGGTCGGCATCGGCCCTGGCAGCATCTGCACCACCCGCGTTGTGGCCGGTGTTGGAATGCCGCAGCTCACGGCCATTATCAACTGCGCCAAAGAGGCAGCCAAAACTGACACGCCGATCATTGCTGATGGCGGCGTCAAATTCAGCGGCGACATATCCAAGGCGCTCGCCGCCGGAGCTGATACGGTGATGATGGGCAGCATCTTCGCCGGTACGGACGAAAGCCCCGGCGAGACGATTCTTTACGAAGGCCGCCGCTTCAAGGCCTACCGCGGCATGGGCTCGCTCGGCGCGATGAGCGAACCGGAAGGCAGCAGCGACCGCTACTTCCAGGACGCTGCAGCGGAAACCAAGAAGTACGTACCCGAAGGCATCGAAGGCCGCATTCCGGCCAAGGGCCCGCTCGACGAAGTGGTTTATCAGCTCATCGGCGGCCTGAAATCCTCGATGGGCTACTGCGGCGTCAAAAACATCGAAGAGCTGAAGAAAAACACCCGCTTCGTGCGCATCACCTCGGCAGGCCTCCGCGAAAGCCACCCGCACGACGTCATGATCACCCGCGAAGCGCCGAACTACTCGACTTCGCATTAAAAGACTGTTCCAGCACCACACAAGAAAACCCCGGTTCATCGCCGGGGTTTTTTTGTTTACCGACTACAACGCCAGGCACGATGCAAGCCGCAACGCCGGGTTCCAGAAAATGCTGGCGCGTGTAGCACGGAAAACCGTCGATCTGGACGGTGATCTGCTCAGCTACGAAGACGGCAAAGGTGTTCCCTCGACAACCTACGCCAGCTTCATCGAGCTGCTTAAAAACAAGGAGATCGAGTTCGGCGAGGAGCAAATCAGAAAGGATTTCTCGAAAGAAAAGAGCTACGACTTTGAGGATGCCTGGTCGTACAAAACACTCGCAAAAATGTACAAGAAAAAGTACGGGCGCACCATCTACGCCGTGCTTCCTGAAATTTCCCTGCACAGCCCGAAATTTGTCAGCAAGAACCTCACGACGAAATGGTTCGCCAACCGCGTTAAAGGCCGCTTAATCCACTGTATGAGGACGCGAATTTGAGGCAAGATCAAACGAATCCGACCGATCAAGGCGGGCGTGAAACCCGCCCCTACGAATTCCCCGGACACAAGCAGACGCAAGCAGTCTGACGCACGAGGGGCAGTCCCGACAAGTCGGAACCGCCCCTCATTATCCATGACCAACTCTCAAGTATCAACTAATCATCGTCCGCCATACCTTCCAATCGATCTTCTAGATCGGCGTAGATCTCCTGCAGCTCCTCGATCATGTTCTGATCGGCTTTCCACATGCCGCGTCCGTGCGCTTCAAGCATTCGGCCAACGATGTTCTTGATCGCCTGCGGATTGAGCGTGGCGAGGCGTTCGCGCATTTCAGGGTCGAGCGCGTAGGTCTCTGCGGTCTTTTTGTAAACCCAATCATCCACGCTCTTGGTAACGGCGTCCCAGCCGAGCATGTAGGTGACGCGGTTGCTGATTTCACCCGCGCCGCTGTGACCGTGCTTGAGCATCCCCTCGAACCATTTCGGGTTGAGCAACTTGGAGCGGTACTCGACGCGCAGCGATTTGTCGGCCTCGTCGAGCTTGATGTCCGAGGTGAACGACTCGACGTAGTTGAGCTTGATGTCCGATGTCTTTGTATTGCGTCGCCGCGCGGCGAGCTGGAGCGAACCGGACGAGGAGAAGTAGTGGTCGATGTCGGAGATGCCGAACTCGGTGGAATCGACCTGGTGCACCACGCGATCGACCGAGCCGAGCAGCTTCTGCAAGATCTCCGATTGCTTCTCGCCCTTGCGCCCGCCGCCGTAGGCGCTGCTGTTGCGGCGGATGAAGAGGTCGTCGAGGTCGCCCTCGTTCTCCCACGCCGAATCCTCGATCATGTCGTCAACGTAAGTCCCGTAGGAACCCGGCGCCTGCGTGAACTGGCGCGAGGTGGCCGCCTCGAAATCCATCCCGTCGGCCAGCGCTTCGTCCACATGCTTTTTGATGAAGTTCATCTCGTGCGGTTCGTCGGCCTTCGCCGCGTCCTTGACGAGGCGGTCGAGCTGGTCCATCAGAATGCCGAAAGCGTCGCGGAAGATCGGGCTGAGCTGCATCAGCACATCGACGCGCGGGCGGCCCAGCTTGTCGAGCGGCGTGAGGTTGTAGTGGCTGATCTTGCCGAAGGCGTCGTATGCCGGTTCCGCTCCCATGAGCCGGATCACCACGGCCACCGCTTCGCCCTTGGTCTTTATGGTGTCGAGACCCCAGATCACCTCGGCGATGGTCTCGGGATACTGGCCGTCGTTCTCGGCGACGTGCTTGGCGATGAGCCCATCGGCGATCAGCGTGCCACGTTTAAATGCGGTCTCGGACGGGATGCGCCAAGGATCGATTGAGTGAATATTGCGTCCCGACGGCAGCACATTCATACCGTCGCGCACCAGGTCACCGCCGGGGCCGGAGGGAATGTAACCTCCTTCGAGCACCTTGACAAGTGAGTTCATTTCGCTGCTGTTGTCGCTGAGCGCCTGAATCATCATCGTGCCCTCCCGAATGATGCGCTGGATGAAGGGCTTGTCCTCCTCCGACATCCTGCCGCCGCCGGTGACCGCCTCGAACACCTGCATGGGATTCTTGCGGTCGAACATGGTCTGCTTAACGAACTCGCGACAGGCATTCTCAGCCCACTCGCGAAGCTGGATAGCCGCTTCGTCGCCCTTGCGCGAGAGGCTCGAAATCTCCTCGTAACTCCCGTAGTGGCCGTTCTTGCCTGAGGTGTCGATAAAGATATAGGGCAGCGAACGGCCGTTTTCGCCGCGATTCTTGATGGTTTCGGTGATCGTGATGATCTGCGATTCGAGCGGTCCCGCTTCGCCAAAAACGTGCAACGAGTTGGAGATGAGCCGGTTTTCCAACTCGACGATGTAGATGTAGAGGCGGCTGACAAAGTCGCTGAACGGCTCGTCGGGGCGGCGCGGACAGTCGTCGGTCAGGTTGAGCAACTCAGCCTTGGTCATGATCGCCTCCTGCACCTGCTCGACATCCTCGCCCTGAGCCTGGTTGCGCTCGCGATAGTCGGCAAGCAGATCCTTCAGCGCAGGAAGCTCTTTGTACAATCCCGCGCGAGCTAGCGGTGGAACGACGTGCGAGACCATCGTGGCCAGTCCGCGGCGCTTGGCGATGGTCGATTCGCTCGGATTGTTGACCGGATAGATGTAGAAGTGCGGCACCTCGCCAAGCAGCGCGTCAGGCCAGCACTCGCCGGTCAGACCGGTCTGCAAGCCAGGCATCCACTCGACCGAGCCGTGCATGCCGACATGCACAAGCGCGTGGGCGTCGAATTCACGGCTGATCCAACGGTAGAACGAGATGTACTGGTGATGCGGCGTGTTGGCTTTGTCGAAGATCAGGCGCATCGGGTCACCCTGTACGCCGAGGCGCGGCTGGACGCCGATGTAGATGTTGCCGAGCCGCAAACCGCCGAGAAACACTTCGTCCGAGCCGACCGACGCGATCTCACCGGGAAAGACTTGCCACCGCTCCTCAATGCGCTCGCGCTCATGGTACGTAGTCAGCTCGTTGTACTGCTCGCGGCTGACTCTTATAGCGTCCGGCCTGTTCTGCATGATCTGGTAATCGGTCGCGCGGTCAAGCATCTCGAAGAGCTTTTCCGGTGACTCCGGCAGTGTGCCGACGTCGTAGCCCTCCTTCTTCAGCCGCTCCAGAATCCGCAAAAGCGTAGTCGGCACATCAAGCAGCGCCGCCGTCGCCTTCTTGCCGAGGCCGGGCGGATAGTCATACACCACCAGCGCCACGCGCTTGTCGCGGTTCGGCGTAGCACGCAGGCGCATCCATTTTTTGGAAAGGATCGCCAGCCGGTCGAGCCGCTCCTGCACGGTTTCGACCTTACCATCCTGCAACGCGCCGAGAATCACCGGAGCGGTCGAGCCATCCATTTCGGGAATCGAGTAGGTGAAGGTCACCTGCATCGGCGAAACGCCAAGCTCGTGCCACGACTCGAAATCCTGCACCAGCAGCGGCTGGGCGACCATGTAGGGCACGTCGAGACCGGTCAGAATCTCGTGCCGTGCATCAGCTGCCGTGCTATCCAATAGTCCAGGCTCACAGAGCGACCGGCACCGTAGAAGAACAGCACCAGCAGCATGATGAAATAGGTGGCGGCGAACTCGATGCCATTGTTGAGGATGACGAATTCACCGGAACTGGTGAGCCACTCGTAGTTGCCATGCTCCTGGAGGATGGCCATGGCCCTTTCGAGCCTTTCCG
>DRSQ01000076.1 GCA_011372505.1 Chlorobaculum parvum
CGAGCGCCTTGCGGTTCATGGCGCGCAGATCGACCGAAGCGGTCAGGTCGAAAAGATTGGCGAAGGGCTTGCCGTCGCGCCGCAACCGCGAAGCCACCACCGCGCGCGCGCCGCCGCCTACCTGCTTGATGGCCGACAGGCCCACACGAATGCAGGGCTTGCCCTTGAATTCATCGACCGAAAAGAGCGCATCGCTCTGGTTGATCGACGGCGGCAGGGTAAAGATGCCGAACCCTTTTGCCTCGTCGGTCAGGTGCTTCATGCGTTCGGTGTCGCCAATCTCACTGTTCAGGATCGCCGTAACGAACTCGATGGTGTAGTGCGCCTTGAGGTAGCCCGTCCAGTAGGCCAGCACGCCGTAGGCCGCCGAGTGGCTCTTGTTGAAACCGTATCCGGCGAACTCGGCCATCAGGTCGAAGATGCGCGTGGCGAGCGCCTCGTTGACATCGATGCTCACCGCGCCCTGCACGAACTCGTCCTTGAACTTCTGCATCAACGCGGCGTTCTTCTTGCCCATCGCCTTGCGCAGGTTGTCCGCCTTGCCGAGCGAGAAGCGGCCCATCACCTGCGAAATCTGCATCACCTGCTCCTGATAGACGATGACACCGTAGGTCTCCTTGAGAATCTCCTCCAGCATCGGGTGCATGTAGTCGATCTGTTCGCGCCCGTGCTTGCGGTCAACGAACAGATCGACCGCATTGCGGTTCTCGTCAATCACGGCGTTGAGTGCGCCCGGACGATACAGAGCACTCATAGCGATGATGTCGCCGATGGTGGTGGGCTGGAGCCGCGTCATGTAGCTCTGCATTCCGGAGGACTCAAACTGGAAGATGCCGGCCATCTTGCCCTCCTGGAAGATGCGGAAGGTCTGGCGGTCGTCCATCGGTACCTTTTCGAGATCGATGTCGATGCCGTGCCGCTTTTTGACGAGCCGCAGGGTTTCGTCTATCACGGCAAGGGTTTCGAGGCCGAGGTAGTCGATCTTGAGCAGACCCGCCTGCTCGATGCAGTTCTTGTCGAACTGGGTCACCACCTGCTTCTCATCGCTGCTTTCGGACTTCGTGCCAGCGATGTCGCTCTTGTTGAACTCGTCGGCGTACTTGCGCTCCTCGGTCTCGATCTTGTTGGAGACGTAGAGCGGCACCTGCTCTTCGAGCGCACCGTCGGTGATGACCACCGCGCCGGCGTGCATCGAAACGTTACGCGCCCGCCCCTCCATCGCCCGGGCGTACTGCATGAGCTGCTGGTACTGTGGATCGCTATCGACCAGCCGCTTCAGCTCCTTGACCTCGCGGAAGGCATCTTCGAGCGACGTGCCGGGTTTGGAGGGCACTAGCTTGGCAAGCTGATCGACGGCCTTGAGCGGCACATCGAGCACGCGCCCAGCGTCGCGGATGGCCGCCTTCGCGCCGAGTGTGCCGATGGCAACCACCTTCGCCACGCTCTCCGCACCGTACTTCTGCACGGTGTAATCGAGCACCTTCTGCTTGCCGACCGGCGTAAAGTCGATGTCGATATCAGGCATCGAGATACGCTCCGGATTCAGGAAGCGCTCGAAGAGCAACTTGTATTTCAACGGATCGATCCGGGTGATGCCGGTCAGGTAGGCGATGATGCTGCCCGCCGCCGAGCCGCGTCCGGGGCCGACCGAGTAGCCCAGCTCCCGCGACGCCGAGATGAGATCGCTGACGATCAAAAAGTAGGCGCTGTAGCCCATCTTTTCGATGACGCCGAGTTCCAACTCGATGCGCTCCTTCACCTCGTCCGGAATGGAGCCGTCCAGCTGCGCATACTTCTCTTTAGCCCCCTCCCAGGTCAGGTGACGCAGATACCCCTTCTCGCTGTCGAAGCCCTCCGGCAGCGGAAACTTAGGCAGGTGCGGATCCTGATCAACGAACTTGTAGGAGCACGCATCGGCGATCTTCACCGTATTGCCAAGTTCACCGTGCGAGTTGTCGAAGAGCGAGGCCATCTCAGAGGCCGACTTGAAGTAGTTCTCGTGACCCGGCAGGCATTGCAGGTTCTGGCTGTTGAGCCGCTCCTTGGTGCGGTTGGCCATCATCGCGCGGTAGCAGCCGGAGTCACGCCGTTCGAGGTAGTGCACGTTGTTGGTCGCCACCAGCGGAATGCCGAGCTGTTCGGCGAGCTTGATCGTGCCCGACACCAGCTCGTCATCATAAGGTGCGCCGTGCTTCTGGAGTTCGAGATAGAAGTGCTCACCGAACAGTTGACGACACTGCTCCGCCAGCTTCGCCACTTCGCCCTCATGGCCCGCAAGCAGCGCCCGTCCGATCTGCCCGGAGTGCGCCGCCGAAAGGCAGACAAGCCCCTCGCTGCACTCCTCCAGCACGGAACGATCCACGTGCGGCAAGCCGTTGGCAAAGCCATCGCGAGCTGCACGCGAGAGAATGACGCACATGTTGCGGTAACCGATGTCATCGCGGATAAGCAGGATGAGCGTGGCCGGGCGGCCGGTATCGTGCGCGTCGGTGCCAGAAAGATAGATCTCCGAGCCCATGATGAGCTTCACCTCAGCCTTCGCCGCCTGGCCGAACAGCTCGGGCATGTTGAACATTGCACCGTAATCGGTCACGGCAACGGTTGTCATGCCCTGCTTTTTGCAGGCCGCGAAAAGCTCGCCCGGAAAGATCGGGCTGCTCTGCATCGAGTAGTGGGTGTGGGTGTGAAGATGAACGAACTCCAAGGCGCTTTTCCTGACTGGTTACAATCGCCGGACGGCGAAAAAATCATCCGCCGTGCCGGTGCTTCACCAATTATTATAACCTTTCGAGCCGTTCATACAAGATCAAAATTGGGCGGCAACCAGCGAGTGGCACGAAAGGCTATCGGAATGCGCTTGCTGTTCATTCTGAAAAGAACACCGAGGTGCTTCAAACCGAAACGCCACGGCAAGTAACCCTCAAAAAACAGGTTACAAAACCGTTCGACGTCCTTTCAGCGTCTGCATCGTATTCAGAATCAACGGTGGCGAAGAGATTGAAGAGCGAGCTAAGGGAGCAGCAATGACTTGCCGGTACAGCCTTTCATATTTTTCAACCATGTGACGTGAGGTGAAACGCCGTTCGAATTCACGCCTGCATGCCGCCCTCGAAATAGCGTCGATATTGTGGATCGCCCTGATGAAGTCGAGCTGGCTGTCGCAGATAAAGCCGCTGACTCCGTGGGTAATCACCTCCGGGCTGGAACCGCACCGCCGGACAATCACCGGCGTACCGCAGGCGAGCGCCTCGATCATCACCAGGCCAAACGGCTCGGGCCAGTCAATGGTGTTGAGCAGCGCTTTGGCGTTCCGGAGCAGCTCCCCTTTCCGGCTGTCGTTCACCTCGCCGATGTACTCGATGTAGGGGCTGTCAAGAAGAGGTTCGACCTTTGCCTTGAAATAGTCCTTCTCGGCAGGGTCGATTTTTGCAGCCAGCTTCAGGTGAATTTTGCAAGCCCGTGCCAGCCGGATCGCTTCATCGGGCCGCTTTTCTTCTGAAAAACGGCCGAGATAGAGGAAGTAATCGTCGGGGTCGGCATTGAACCCGAACAGGCTCTCGGGATAGCCGTGATAGACCGTGCCCACCCAGTTAATGCCCGGCACCGGCGCTCGCTGCGAGTCACTGATCGAAACCCACGCCATCGAGCCATACCGCTTCAGGATGTC
>DRSQ01000077.1 GCA_011372505.1 Chlorobaculum parvum
CGAAGGTGTCGTCTGAAAATTTCCGCCCGCGTGAGCGCAAATCGGCTGGTGTGATTCTTGAAGGCGACGTTGAAACGCTTGCCAGGCAGGTGCTTGAGATTTTTGAAACGAAGACAACCGTGCTCGGTAAGGGAGGTGCGCGATGAGGCTGCTGCTTGTTGGCGAGTGCCGCGATGGACGGCTCGCCGCGGAAATCGCCGAGCTGTTCGGCTTTGCCGCCCGGCTCGATGCGGAGGTATCGATGGCGCTGGCCGGATTGGCGGACGATCTTCCCGCCTTCGACGGACGGCTCTATCTTGCCGATCTCGAAACGTATGGCGAGTTCAGCTCCGGGGCGCACAAACGGCTGGTGCTCGCTGCCGTCGAACGCGAGCAGCCGGACACCGTCGTGCTGCTTCACTCGTCGTATGGCTGGGATATGGCCCCGAGGCTCGCTGCCGCGATGCAGTCGGCGCAGCTCTCCGGGGTTGTCGGCCTCGATGATGATGGCTACGTCGTCGAGAGCTGCAACGGCAAGATGCTCCGGACGGTGCGCCCGCAGACCCCGGTTGCCGTGCTGACAGTTCAGCCGGGTGCGTTCAAATCTCCAGCGATGAGCGGCCAACCGGAGGTGATCGCCGTCGAGACCTTGCCCGAAAGTGCTATCGAACTCGTCGGTTGCCGTCAGCCGGAAGCGGGCGTCGATCTCACTCGCGCCGAGGTGATCGTCAGTGCGGGGCGCGGCGTCGGGAGCGCCGAACAGGTCGCCCTTGTCGAGGCGCTTGCCAAGGCGCTTGGCGGCGAGGTTGGAGCGAGCCGTCAGGCGGTCGATGCGGGGTGGCTGGACCGAAGCCGCCAGATCGGCACGAGCGGTCAGAGCGTCTCGCCCGCGCTCTACGTGGCGTGCGGCATCTCCGGCGCGATCCAGCACCTGGCTGGAATGAAAGGCTCCGGTTTCGTGCTCGCCGTCAACACTGACCGCGACGCGCCCATCGCCAGCGTGGCCGACCTGCTTGTGGTGTCGGACGTGGCGGAGTTCTTGCCCGCCCTCGTCGAGGCGCTGGAGAAGCGGTGAGTTTTGAATCAACAGTAACGAAACAGCGGATGAAACCAAAAGAGTACGCCTTCACGCTTGAGATGGAGGTGCGCGACTACGAGTGCGACATGCAGGGTATCGTCAACAACAGCGTTTACCAGAACTACCTCGAACACGCCCGCCACGTCTGGCTCAAGACGGTCGGGATCGATTTCAGAGAGTTCACCGGACGAGGCATCAATCTTGTGGTTGTCCGCGCCGAACTCGACTACAAATCCCCGCTGCAAAGCGGCGACCGCTTCATGGTTGGCCTGACGATGGTACGCGAATCTCCGCTGCGATTCGCATTCTATCAGGACATCCTGCGCCTGCCGGACATGAAGCCCGCCATCAAAGCCAAAATTATCGGCACTGCGCTCAACCAGCGAGGTCGTCCGGAGATTCCGGAGGAACTCAACCAACTGATGCAGGCGGATGGGTGAGTCGTCAAGAGTCGAAGCCGCGAAGGTTGAGGGTGTAACGATTGTCCGCATCGACGGTGAGCAACTTCCGTTCGAGCAGATTTTTCAGGTCACGCCGCGCGGTCATCTCGGAGACTTTCCGGTACAGCATCGAGTAGGGCAAGGCGGTCTGAAGCTCTTGAAGGGTGAATGGTTTGCCGGATGAATCGTCGAGTAACAGGGTGAGCAGATCGTTTTGACGCTTCGTGATTGCCTTGTTGTTCACGAGAAAATGGAGGTAATCCCGCATCGCCAGTACTCTGATAAACGAGGCAATCCGGGTTTTCATCTGCTGCAACGACTCGATTACGCCGCGCAGGTTGAACTCAAGGAACGGCGTAACATCCTTTTTTGCCTTGATGCTGTCCGAAAAGGCACTGTAATAGTCATCCACATTCCGGTAGTAGTAGTTCGAGAGCATCTTGGGGACGTAGCGGATTCCCGCTGACTGAAGCAGCTTAGCTTCGATCAAACGAGCTACACGCCCGTTGCCATCCCAAAAGGGGTGAATCAAAGAAAAATGGTAATGGGCCAGCGCCGCCCGGACAAACACGTGTTCGTTGAGGAGTTCGTCGCTGTTGATCCAGTCGATGAACTCTCGCATGAGCATTTGGACATCTTCGATGATTTTTGGAGGTATGTAGATGCCGCCGTGCGCTTTGTCTCCGACCTTGACCATGCCGTTGCGGTACGTGCCGGGGATGTTGTCCTCGTACGGGAGGCCGGTCGTGATCTGTCTGTGCAGATCGCGGATATGATTCTCAGCAAGCATGTTCGACGTGAAGGATAGAGCATAAAAGACATTTTTCATCGAAAACGTTGCTTGATCGAGCAGCCGGTATGCGCCGATCAGGTTGGTAATCTCAAGCCTGTCCTTTGCTGTGTGCCCTGCATCGGGTATTTTTCCCTCGTCGAGTTCCCGTACCTCATCGGCGCTGAGAGAATTTCCTTCGATGGCGGCGGTACCGGCGACCGAACTGTACAACAGTTCCGGATCGATCTGCGACGACCACTTTGGCAAAATCGGCAAATCGCTGATGGCGGAGTTCAGGGTTGACGCCTCGACGAGCAGTTTCTCGATGCGGAGCTTGTCATACTGGTTGCTGAAGATGAACTTGCCGGCTTTAAAGGTCATGACCTCTTTCATGTGATCGAAAATGTTAGTGATTTTGTTACACTCAACACTATGTAGTATAAACTATTAGAGGTTTAGTGTTGTTCATTTTTGTTAAAGTTTTTTACAGGATTTGTTAAAATATTTTCAGGAATCTTCAGGAAAAAGATGATTCCTTTTTTCACTTCTGTTACAGCATATGAAACCACTCAAAGAGGTTGCCGGGGCTTATCTGGCGCTTTCCGATGCGCAGCGGCAGCTGGTCGCGGGCGCGTTTGACGAAGCGGCACAGAGCTGCCGCAAGGCGATGGAGATTTCGCACACGATGCCACCGGAGGAGGCGTTCGATCATGCCGGATTCGATGCGTTCTGCCACGCCGGGCTGGCCGAGGCGCTGGCGGGACTTGGCTCGTTTGGCGAGGCGCTCCAGTCCACCGACAAGGCGTTGTACCACTTCAACCGCCGTGGTGAACTGAACGAGGACGAGGGCAAGCTCTGGATTTCGGCGGTCTACAGCCGCGCGCTAGCGCTTGATGGCCTCGGGCGCGGCGCGGAGGCACTGCCGGAGTTTCGCAAGACGGTCGAGATGATCGACGAGCGTAAAGGCGAGACGCCCGGCAAGGAGCGGATGAAGGAGGTCGCGAACGCCCGCATCACCAAACTCGGCGCGTCGAGTCAGCAGAAAAAGCCGGGCTACAAAGCCTGGTGGGAGTTCTGGTCGTGACCGAATCCGGCTCGCCCCGAAGCGTGCTCTTCGTGCGACTCAGCGCGATTGGCGACATCGTACTGACGACGCCCGTGCTTGCCGAGCTGCATCGCGCGCTCCCGCAGGCCCGGATCGACTTCTGCACCAAAGCGCCTTTCGCGCCGCTCCTCAAATCGAACCCCGCCGTGACGTCGGTCGTAACGCCGGAGTCGCTTGCGCCCGGCGCGTCGTACGATCTGGTGATCGATCTGCAAAACAATCGTCGCTCTCGCAAGTTGATCCGAACGCTTCGGGCGGGCAAGGTCACCCGTTACCACAAGCGAAACTGGAAAAAGCTGTTGCTGGTGCAGTTCAAGATCAACGTTTCTGATGGCTACCGGTCGGTCGTCGAGCGTTACGCCGAGGCGCTCGGTGGCCTCGCGCCGAACGTCACCGCGCCGTGTGCGCTCTACCCGTCGCCGGAGGAGCGCGCCTTCGCCGTCGAAGCGCTTGGCGCGGGCGGCCCGGTGCTGGCGGTTTGTTTCGGGGCGAACCACTTCACCAAGCGCTACCCGCTGGAGCGCTTCGCCCGGATCATCGAAATCGTCGCATCCGAAACTCCCGCGCGAGTGCTGCTTCTCGGTGGCAAGGAGGACGAGTCGGAAGCGTCGAAGCTGATGACAATGCTTTCCGAATCGGCGCGAGGTCGTGTTCAATCGTTTGCCGGAAAAGCCCGCCTTATGCAATCCGCCGAGCTGCTCTCTGGAGTCGATGCGGTACTCACCAACGACACCGGCCTGATGCATATCGCCTCGGCGTTTGGCAAAAAGCTCTTCGTCATCTTCGGCTCCTCGGTCAAGGAGTTCGGTTTCATGCCGTGGGGCGCGGAGTACGAACTATTCGAGACGCCGGGCCTCAAATGCCGCCCCTGCTCGCACATCGGTCGCGCCAGTTGCCCGAAAGGGCACTTCCGCTGCATGACCGAAATCGCACCCGAACGAATTGCCACACTCATCGTCGAAACGCTCAACAAGAACTCAGCATGAATATTTATACCTGGAACATCAACGGCATCCGCGCCAGGAAAGAGTCGCTCGCAGCGTGGCTCGATAGCCGCAAGCCCGACATCGTCGTGCTCGAAGAGGTCAAGGCGCGGGAGGAGGAGATTCCCGAAACCATTGCCGCAATCAAGGGGTACCGAAAATTCTGGAATGGCTCGTCAGTCAGAAAAGGGTACAGCGGCGTCGGCCTGCTCGTCCGCAAAGGGCTTTTCGATGACGCGAATTGCGAGACGCCGCCGTTCGACGTCGAGAACCGCACGCTCGTGCTGCACGCGCCGCAGTTCACCTTTATCGGCACCTACGTGCCGCGCGGCAGCGGCGAGGCGCACTACGCCGTGAAACTGCGCTATCTCGCTGACTTGAAAGAGTTTATCGCCGCCCTCATGGCCGAGGGCCGAGAGGTGGTACTGGCCGGGGACATGAACGTCGCACTCACCGAACTCGACGTGCATCGATCGCAGAACAAGCCCGGCGCAACCGGCCTGCGCCCCGAGGAGCGCGCGGCCATCGAGGAGCATCTGAAGCTCGGCCTGCACGACATCGTCCGCGAGCTGAATCCCGACAAGAAAGACCTCTTCACCTGGTGGCCCAACTGGAAGTTCGCCCGCGAGCGCAACCTGGGCTGGCGCATCGACTGCATCTACCTCACCGAAGGGCTTGCCAGCAAGGTTTCCGGCGTCTCGGTCGATCTCGAAGAGAAGAGTTCCGACCACGCTCCGGTGTCGGCAGAGCTTGCGTTTTGATCGGTTTTCAGCCCCGTCATTCAGCAGCCACCTGGCATCAGTTCCACGTTGGAAAACTGGATTTATATTCTTACTTTGGATGTCCCAAAACGTAAATGGTGTTCATGCTTGGCATGAAGCCGCGGAAGCAGGAATGCGCAATACCTGTTTTTCCGCCATTTGCGCAGTTTGACATCACTCAAAAACCATTGCGCTATGAACAAACT
This sequence comes from Chlorobaculum parvum, assembly GCA_011372505.1. Taxonomy (GTDB): domain Bacteria; phylum Bacteroidota; class Chlorobiia; order Chlorobiales; family Chlorobiaceae; genus Chlorobaculum; species Chlorobaculum parvum_B. The sequence goes on from DRSQ01000077.1 coordinate 5,325, forward strand.
CAAGCAATACGAATGCACCGTCATCATTGACGGCGGCCTTCAGGACGAACCCATTGCCGAAGCCATGGAGCTGGTCAAAAAGACCATCACCGACCAGGGCGGCGTGATCAACAATGTTCTGGAAGTCGGAAGAAGAAAAATGGCCTACCTCATCGGCAAGTCATCCGTTGGATACTATGCGCACATCGAGTTCGACGCAGCCCCGTCTGCCATTGCCGAAATCGAACGTGTGTTCCGCTACGAAGACAACATTCTACGGTTCCTCATCATCCAGTTGAGCTCCCCGCTGCTCGAAATGCGCAAACGCGTCGAGAAGTACAGCGTTGTGCTTGGCAGCCCGGAAGATCAGGCTGAGCCTGAATCCGAATCGACGGCCAAGAGCTGAACGGACGATCGATGACGGTTTTTGAATGAATGATGAATACGATACCATTTGAGAACAAAAAGGAGAAGATGTTATGGCGGATCTGAAGATGCCTGAAATCAACAGCGTCATTATTGCCGGCAACCTTACCAAAGACCCGGTGTTCAGACAGACAAATTCAGGCGGAACGCCAGTAGTGAATTTTTCTATTGCGTGCAATCGCCGGTTCAGGGACAGCAATCACCAGTGGCAGGAAGATGTCTGCTACGTTGGCGTGGTCGCCTGGAACAAGCTTGCCGAAAGCTGTCGGGACAACCTGAGGAAAAGCTCGGCGGTACTGGTTGACGGAGAGTTGCAGAGTCGCACCTGGAAAGCGCAGGATGGTACATCGAGAACCGTGGTCGAAATCAAGGCACGGAGGATTCAGTTCCTCAACAAAAGGAAGAAGATCGACGAGGGTGAGTACGACGATGAAGGCTTCATCGAAGATGAAGCACATGGATCAAATCACAAACATGTGGACGCTGACGGACACATGTATGAGTACAAGTACCTCACTTCCGACTGAGACAAATCGCGCTTCGATGCCGTAAACCGGCTTTAAAAAGCGCATGATCATGCAAGCTAAATTCTGAACAAGATCAATGAGACAGAAACCCCGTAAATCAAAGGGCAACAAATCCCTGAGTAAGGCTCTGGCATCGAAAAGGAAAGTGACGAAAAACCAGGTCGTGTTTTTCGACTATCGCGACGAAAGGAAACTGAAGCGCTTCATCAACGACCAGGGCAAAATCATTCCCCGCCGTATTACCGGCCTGTCGGCAAAAGAGCAGAGCCTTCTGACCCATTCAATCAAATGGGCAAGGTTCCTGGCCATCATCCCTTACGTGGCCGACGAATACAAATAAGTGGTTGTCCACACAAGTTTAATTATTCAGAACGAGGAAACTGACCGTGAAAATAATTTTAAGAAAAGATGTGGCAACCCTTGGCGATGCCGGTGAAGTCGTCACCGTCAAGAACGGGTATGCCAATAACTACCTGATTCCCCAGGGCTATGCCATCAGGGCTACCGAAGGCACCCTCAAGGCACTTGAAACCGAAAAGAAACAGCAGGCACGAAAAATCGAACAGCGTCGCAAAGATGCTCGTGAATTGTCGGCTAAAATTGAGCAGATGACGCTTAACATTTCTGCCAAATCTGGCGAGTCGGGCAAGCTGTTCGGAACGGTAACTTCCGGCGACATTGCCAAAGCACTCAAAGCACAGGGCGTTGAGATCGACCGCCGCAAAATCCAGCTCGAAGCTCCGATCAAAGCGCTTGGCAAGTACGAGGCCGAGGCGAAGATCTATATGGACATCACCGCCAAGCTCAACATTGTGGTTGAAGCTGAAGGTGCTGAAGCCGTGGAAACCGTGGAAGCTGCTGAAGCTGCGGAGGCGTCTGAAGCGCCAGAAGCCGGAGAGTAATCACACTCTTTTCAGGATTTTCGGAAGAACGCGCCTGAAACCCGGAAAAACAAGAAGCCTCATGAAACACCAGTCGTGAGGCTTTTTTATGTTCTGTTGTTGTAAAATCTTCGGGTCCGGCGTACCATTTAATGAGACGGCCACTCTTCCGCTCAAGCCGTACCTCGCGCAGTATCAACCCACCAAACAAGGGAGAGCATTATGAAACAAACTCTTCTTCAGGAAAAATATCCCATCTACATTCTGGAGCTTGACAAAGAAGAGACGAGCTATCGAAACGTCGAAGACATTATATCCTACTTCCGACAGAAAATCGAATCGCATCCGGTAGCGGTGCTTATCGGAGAGTTCGATCACTACGCGCACACCACCAGCCTTCCGGAAAGCAAAATCGACGAGGGAATCACCGCAGGAAAGAACATCGTGTTCTGCTTCGGCAAAGAGCTGATGAGTCCCAAAATGCTTGCCGTGCGTCCCCGCTCGATCGGCGTAGCCGAAATTGAAGGTCATTTCGTCATCAGCTTTCTCGAAGCACCAAACCCTGTAGCTAATGCCTCGATGGAGGAGTGGACTCTGGCGCTGAAAAGCCACTGAAGAAAGATTTTATCGGACGGATAGAAATGAAAAACCCGCGGGTTGTCAGGTGACTGCCGCGGGTTTTTCTGTTTCCTGCTTTGCCTTTTTGCTCACGCAGTAAACTGGCTGAGCATCCGGACATCATTTTCGAACAAGAGCCGGATGTCGTCGATCTTGTATCGTAAAAGTGCGGTGCGATCCACGCCCATGCCGAAGGCGTAGCCGGTCCACTCCTCCGGATCGATGCCGCAGTTCTTCATGACGTTCGGGTGCACCATGCCGCAGCCCATGATTTCGAGCCAGCCCGACTTCTTGCAGACGCGGCACCCCTTGCCACCGCACAGGTAGCAGGTGACATCCACCTCCGCCGAGGGTTCGGTGAAGGGGAAGAAGCTCGGACGGAACCGGAGCTTCACGTCGCTGCCGAACATCTGGCG
>DRSQ01000078.1 GCA_011372505.1 Chlorobaculum parvum
ATGCCGCTCGAAAATACCAGATACCTGCTGATCGAGTTTCCACCCCATACCTACCCTGGTATGGTTCAGGACACATTCTCGGCCCTCATCCGGAAAAATCTCATTCCGATGATTGCCCATCCCGAGCGCTCCGAACTGTTCCATGAGCAGCAAAGCACAGCGCAACCGAAGAAACTATCGAAACTTAAAACACTCTTCCATTTACCCCATATCAACGACCAATCGTCGTTTACTCCGGAAAACCGCGATAACAAGCTGCTCAACTGGCTGATTGATCACCATTGCGCGTTCCAGCAAAACCTGCCCAGCTTGCAGGGCGCTTATGGCGAGCAAGTACAAGCCACAGCCGAGAATTTCAAGCAGCTTGGCATCTACACGCACTCCGGCACGGATGCTCACTCACCGGATGGCTTGATCAAACTTTTCGGCCAGCATGAACCTTGACCTCTGAACTGCCTGCGACTATTGTCTGAACAACGCATGAATGGAGAGGAATAAAAAGGTTTTGTCTGCAATGTTCTGAATTGCAGCTAAACCCTTGCAAAAAAACACTTAAATCTCTTGGAATAGCTTGAAAAACAGTGGATATAAGTTGACGGGAAAGAGAGGAGAGAAAAATGGGAAAGGTGATCGCGCGTGGATTGAAGCATCACAATCCACCTGACAATGACGGGAAATGCGGTGCTGTTTTAGTCGAGCACAGCAGAAAGCGAGGCAAACAACCAGCTGCACAACTGGCACGTACAACCAGGAAGAAGCTTACTCTTTTTGCATATACTCAATCACCTTCTCCCTGTTGAAGCCAAAAAAATCAGCGACAGGAAGCACTTCGGGCAGGATATACACATATCCCTTGCCAGAACTGAGAGTGCCCATAAGGGTTGATTGAAAAAAAGTAATCGGAACATTGATGCACCCCCAAGAGATGCGATTGTCCTTTGTTGTCGGGGTTTCAAGCCGCTGCGGACGCCGTTGCCCAGGGACATTAATCACCTCGTGAATGGCAAGCTGAGTCGCAAAATCAACCCAGAGCACCACTTTATCGTGGTTATCATACCCCTTACGCGCAAAAAAACGTCCCGCCTGGGTAATGCGGTCTTTAGGAGGGATTTTGGAGAGAGGTTTTCCAGCTATGCCAGCAGGCAAAATATCTCCGACACTCATACCAAGTAAAGCGGGCGCATCCCCAACGGGCACTCCCTCAGAAGTAAACACGTAAATATGCGCGTTCTTCTTGTCGAGAATAACGAACGGATATTTTTTGTTATCTCCTGTCTTCGTGACCCATGCGGCCACAAGATTCACATCGGAAACAGAGATCGCCGCCCATGCGAAGGCCGCATGGAAAACGATGCATAGCCATAAGACCATGCCCAAGGGGTAAAAATAAAAACGCACTAAATACTTCTATAAAATACCCCGCCGCAAGCAGCGGGGTATAAATCAATTGAGACTAACCGCGAGCCCCACCTCTGAGCATTTCCGGAGCCGGTGGCGCTGGAGCCGGTGATGGAGCCGGCGGCGGTGCCGGCGGAGCTGGCGGCGGCGGGGTCGGCGGCGGTGGTGGTGGTGGTGGTGGTGGTGGTGGCGGCGGAATCGGAGGAATATCCGAATTGTTTCCACTGCCATATGCAAAAGCTTCGGATACACATGTTCCCGAAACAAGGGGCTGTACGACACATGACGTTACCCCGATTAATAGACAGGTCCGTGCAAAAGCAAGTGTCTTTTTCATGATACGAACAATTAAAGCTGTTCAGAAAGAGTTAGCGCCATAATGCTGTACTGATACCGGCAATAAACCGGACACCATCGCCTGAATTATCAGTCAAATCAGCAAGCCCAACAGTGACAGCTACAGGAACGGAATTGCTGATAAAAAATGTTTTTCCGAGAGCCGCGCTGAGATTTCTGCCATCCCATTCACAAATAATGTTGCACTCGTCAAAAAGCTCATAGGCAATGTTTCCAAACACCCATGTACCGTCTTTCCCTTTTCCGTCGGCAACATCGTCAGGGCTTTTTTCGCTGAACCTCCCCTTACCGATACCAATACTGTAGTGCAGCTTGGTGCGGCTGGTCTCCTTGTTGACCTCAACCTTATCAAGCAATCCTTGACTGAACACAACATAGTAACTCTCATCAGCATCAGTGAGATCAGCACCAGTAATCATCAAGTTTTCAGCGCCAATAGCAATCGAGCTACCCGACCCGAGATAACGGTGAAGATGCAGATTCACACCTATACGCTCCCAGTCGCTCAGATCGTAATTGACCACTCCAACCTGCAAGCCAACGCTATCATAGGGATTGCCGATACCGACACCAGCCATGATTCCGCCATCGGTTTTATTGCTATACGGCGCAGGAGATGTTATGCCCGCAGCCAAAAAAACCGTTCCGTTTGAGGCCCCCCAACCGGTCGGGGTCAGAAATGATTTGGGATGACTATTCGGAAATGATAGCGGAGAATAATCCATTGCCTTGACGGAACAAGGCCACAGCGAAACAAAAAACCCAAGCAGCGCGAGTTTTTTGAGATTGAGTTGTTTCATAAGTATGGGGGTTCGGTTGATGTGGAAGGTTCGTTTTCCGAGAGAACCCAGAAAAAAGATAGCCAATTCAAAGGGCAATACAAAACATTGCCTGAATATTGAAATTTTAACAAGAAAATAAAACACAAACAAAACACACCACAAAGAGCCAGAATAGTCAACAATGCTATGATTACAAGGTAACAATCACATACATATATCATCTACTTTTCGATATATAAAAACATAGAATAGCTATAATATCAAAGACGGCCTGCTCAAAGCAAATAGCATCAAATAATCTCAAAACTATCGAACCGTCAGGTTTATACATCAAAAAATGCAGGCATTACTGGCCCCAACAAGATCGATCAAATTTTTGTAATTTTTTCTTTATACCCCTCTTGAGCATCCGATCCGCCACTCAAGTCAGCGATCATAATCCTGTAAGCAACTTCCTGTCTGAAGGTGAAAGCATGTGCAAGTACGCATTAAGGTATTCCAGCGGAACAACTGAAGGCTGATCAGGAATTGTGCGCACGCTGGATACCCGAACCATCACATTATCCGGCGTTTTTCCGTATAAAAGGTGAATCATTTGCTCCATTTTCAGTATCCGGTGCGAAAGGCGGTAATCAATGCGTTCAAAACCTGTCCTGTTTTGCTCCAACTGCCCACCTTTCAATCGCCAATAGAGGACGTCCTGAACATTTCCTCCTGGCTCGCTTGCCACAAAACTGGTCAAATCGAGCGTCTTTCCTGGATCGAGATCAATACGCTTATCAGGCGTCATATCAACAGCGGCTCCCTGAGATGAATAGCAGAGTTGCTGAACATGCCCGGCTCTCCTGATTCCATCACGACTCCAGGTCATGACAATGGTAACCCTTTGCCCATTATCATTTTGATAGGTACGAGCCACGATAAGATCGTATTCCTTCTCCGCCGAATCTTTCCAGGCCGGATTGCTGACCGCGCCTTCGACCTCATGCCAATGTGGCGGATGGATACTGATCAATCGCTCAAGATCAGGCTGTTTGGCATATAACGTCTTATGCTGCCGGACAAAGATCAGCAACTGCGCCAGCACAAGCAGGACGCCAAAGAGAAGCGTGATGAAATGGTACTTGTTCAGCTTCATTCCTGGCTCCTCATTTCAGATGTGGCATATGCTTTACCCCCGACCCGGAACAGGAACAGGTCGATCAAGGCAAGCAAGGCGAGCGCCAGCACAAACACAAGAATACCGGCAAAATCATGGAACACTCCTTGGGAAAATCCTTCTCCGATATACCAGGTTGCCAGAACCAGCATAATCACTCGTATCGTATTGGTCAAGACAGCAACAGGAATAACCAGAGCCACCAGCACTGCCATATGCCACAGCTTTCTCTGGGTACCTTCACGAAGATACAGAACTGACAGGGCAATAAGTGAAAAAATGGAATTCATCCCCGAGCAGGCATGAGCCACTTCCGCCGAGTAGGGGCCAAAATAGAGAACGACTCCATGAGCCACAATCGGCATGACCGTGGAATTTAACAGCATCGCTGTTATTGAAGCAATACTGATCGCCAACTTAGAAGACAACGCTTCCGGAGCAATCCGGCCAAGAATCACCAAAACTGTTCCAGCAAAACCGATAAAAAGCGCTGAACGCAACTGATCGGGAGGCGCCAGCGCCATCACCAAACCCGAGGCCATGATAAACAGTCCCCACACCTCAAGCGTCATAACCGGAAAAAGTCGCCCTAAAACAAAAATGATCAGCCCGAAAAAAAACACTGCAAATCCGCGCCAAGGGCGACCTAATCCGTCACCGCGAAGTGAGGCCATAATGCTATGCCGCTCGATCCACAACACCATGGCAACCGTTCCAAATAACAGTGGCTCATCATTGTTTCCGAAATGAGGATTGAACAATGTGTATGCCGCCACCGACTGTAGAGCCATCAGCGCGTAGAACAACCACGGAAACCATGTAAGCTGAGGCTTCAGTTTCATAGGTGGATATATCTCAGGATGGCAATAACGCCAGCAGCAATCGGCATGGCAAACACGGCAACTAAAAGAAGATGCACTTTTTGTGGCCAGTTCTGGACTTTATCCATTCCCAAAATTTGGCTCGAAAGCGTCCCGAGCAGCACTCCCAAAACAACAGCCACAATGCTCCCCCATACCGGCAGAAGCGGCCAAAAAGTCAACAACTCGAAGACAAGACCAGCAATAGCCGCCAATCCAATCAACAAGACATAGAGCTTTTCAAACAGATAAGCGGAATACGGCTCTTCATAGGGACTGCGCTCTTCATCGCCTTTTTTTGAATCTGGCCAGAGACGTGGCAACCAGGCCTCTCCACGAAGTATCTGCATCGATGCGGTCAAAAGCATCATGGCAGAAATAAACGAGACCGAGATAATCCCTCCGAATACAAATTTTCTATAGACGCTTTTTGTCGCCACGCTCTTGTCCGGCGTCGGTAATGCCGAAAGCTTGCGCTTTCCATCGTACTTTTCAGCATACTCGCCAAAATAGCTGATCTTGGCGCTATTGAGCATCGTCGCCATCTCCTTTGATATGGCGGCATTACGCTTCTGTGCCATCAACATCATTTGCGCGGTCTGAGTGGCGGCATCGCCAACAAGCGGCACGGGCACGATGGAATCAAGCATCAGGAGCATGGAAAACTTGTCACCAACACGCGCCACCAAGGGATTTCCCGGCTTTGCCCTAGACAAGACCTCAAGAATTGCCGGCTGAATCTGATCTGAAGCCACCGCCCTTGTTGCACGTCTGAAACGAATTTTTTTCGCATTTAACTCATCAAGAAGCTGGTTTAGCGAAGCGCCGTTATCCGCCTTTTCATTCAAAGCTTTCAGCAGTGGCTCATCGACTCCTGGAATAAGCACCTCATCATACACCAGAAACTTCCGATTGGCGAACAAACGGGGATTATTGGCAACAATCTCCCTGGCAACCTCCGGAGTGACCGGAGAAACCTGCGAAGCAAGCTCTTTCTGGGCTAACCCGGCCAACACTTTGCGGCGGGCATCGTACATGGCCAGCGTAAAATCCGGAGCCTTGTCGAGCTTCATCGCACGGGCTTTCTGGGCAAGCA
>DRSQ01000079.1 GCA_011372505.1 Chlorobaculum parvum
CACTTCCTTGCCGGTGGTTATCGTTTTCTGACCGGTCCGGAACATGGAGAGCTCGTGCGTCAGCTTCTCGCGCCGGTTATTCAGCGCCGTCTTTCACGCTCGATGCTTGAAGTGCTTTCAGTGATTGCCTGGCATCAGCCGGTGACGAAAGGGGATATTCAGCAGATTCGCGGTGTCAGTCCCGATTATGCGATCGACCGGCTGCTTTCGCGCGGCCTGATTGAAGTGCGTGGGCGGGCGGACTCTCCCGGCAGGCCGTTACAATACGGCACGACCGCAGGATTCCTCGACCTCTTCCACCTGCCGAGTTTGAAGGACCTACCCAAGTTACGTGAAATCAAGGAGATACTGCAAGAGCACGAAGAGCAGGAGTATCTGGCGACTGGCACCGAGCAATCGCCAGCTGATAACGATGAAACCGCCCCAACGGAGGCAAGTGAATGAAAAAGACCGGTCAGGATGAAAAGGTAAGAATTAACAAATATCTGGCCATGTGCGGCATTGCGTCGCGCCGAGCTGCCGATCAGATGGTGCTCGAAGGTCGCGTGATCGTGAATGGTGGCATTGCCGACGAGCCGGGTCTGAAGGTCGATCCCAAACGCGACGAGGTGGTTGTCGATGGACGGGAGCTGGCCAAGCCGGAAGCCCGAAAGGTCTATATCCTGTTCAACAAGCCGCGCAATGTCATTACCACCAGCCACGACGAGCGCGACCGCGAGCAGATTTTCGACTTCATCGACGTGCGCGAGCGAGTCTTTCCGGTCGGACGGCTCGACCGGAAAACCACGGGTCTACTCATTCTTACCAACGACGGTACGCTTGCGCACCGCCTGATGCACCCCTCGTCCCAGGTGCAGAAAGAGTACCTCGCCACGCTCGACGCGAAGTTTCCGGGCTCGATGCTGCAAAAGCTGACTGGCGGCATGAGGCTCAAGGACACCGGTGAAAAGGTGAGTCCCTGCCGCGCAAAAATCCTTGATGACGGCATGAGCGTACTGGTAAGCATCCACGAAGGCAAGAACCATCAGGTGCGCCGCATGTTCAGCTCGCTCGGCTTTGAGGTCAAGCGGCTCGACCGCGTGGCCTATGCCGGACTGACACCCGGAGAACTCCGGCGTGGGGAGTGGCGGTACCTGAGCCGTAATGAGGTCGATCGGCTGCATCGGTTATGTGGTAAGGATTGAGTATATTGGCTGTAAAAATTTTGCTCGCTTTGCAACTCAATCGTTGATTTCACCACGACGATCGGAATGTAAGCCCGCGTATTCTGCCCAACCATCGGCCCCTAACGATGATGTTCCATACATATTCTACGCTCCGCCTTCTTGCTCCGGCGGTCGTCTTTTTTGCATTCTTTTTTTCTCCGTTGCCGTCTCTGGCAGATGATTCCATCCAGAACTTGCTTGATCGTTCCGAACCTGAAAGCAATGCTGAGGAGCTGTTCAGCGTGCTCGAAGATCTGCGTGGGCAGCGCATTCCGATCAACCTTGCCTCCGAAGAGCAGTTGCTCGGGCTGCCTTTGTTGAATGCTGCCGATGCGGCCAGAATCATCGACTGGCGCAGGCAGCATGGGCCGATCAAGTTGGCAGCTGAACTCGAAAAGGTCATCGGCAAAAAGAGCGCGAAGCGCCTATCCAGCTTTTTTTCGTTTGAACTTCCGGCAAAGCAAGAAGAAAAAAAGATATCTCAACCCATTCATGGCAGTCTCATCAGCCGAGTTTACTGGGAGAGCCCGCCGCGTGCCGGTATCGAAAATGGTAAGTACGCCGGGGAGAACCGGCACCTCTACAATCAGCTTCAGGCAAGTACTCCGCAGTATGGTTTCACTGTGCTTCAGGACAGCGACGTCGGCGAAGCGGACTTTGACGATTTCATCTCGTTAGGCGCCTATGCCCGGCAGCTCGGCATCGTGAGCCAGGTGGTGATCGGCAACTACCGGCTCAGTTTTGGTCAGGGCCTGCTGTTTGGTCAGGGGCGATATTTCAGCAAAGGCACTGATGCCATCGATGGCGTTCTGCTTTCTTCCCGACCCCTTCGTCCTTACACTTCGGCGGCGGAATATGGCTTCCTGCAAGGTGCTGCCGTGACGCTTTCGCCCAGAGATTTTGAAATGACCGCGTTTACCTCCTCCAATAAAGTGGACGCCAGTATCAAGGAGGGGGTTGTGACGAGCATTTCGACGAGCGGATATCATCGAATGGCTTCGGAACGTCTCAAAAAAGACAACCTCACCGAACGGGTCAGCGGTCTCAACCTTCGTTACCGATACCGCAGCGATGAGCTTGACGCTGTTGTCGGCGCAACCTGGGCAGACTATCGTTACGGACTTCCTCTCGACCAGCTTAATGGCGGGCGCGGCGGGTGGCTTGCATCGATCGAGGCCAGTGCGGTCTATCAGGACGTCCAGCTTTTCGGTGAGGCCGCTTTCTCCGATACACCCGGCGCGGTATCGTGGCTTGCCGGTGCGCAGGCCGAGCTGGCCAAAGACGTGACCGGTGTGGTCTCGATGCGGGAGTATGCTGTCGATTACGTCTCGCCGTTCGCCGGAGCTTTCGCCGAGCGGGGCGACGATGCCTCGAACGAGGAGGGGTTTTACACAGGACTCAGTGCGGATGTGCTCGATAATCTGAATCTTGCCGCATCGTACGATCTGTTCCGGTTTCCGGAGCTCGATCCGGATCGCTATGCCCTGCCATCGTCAGGCCACGAGGCCCGGTTGTATGCCACCTGGAAACCGATTCGTTCGATAACTCTGGAAGGACTCTATCAGCATCAGGAAAAGGAGGAGACCAAAACCCAGACTGGTCCAGACACCTATCGTGATTATGTGATGCCGGTACCCAAAACTACCAACAGGGTGCAGCTCAGCCTGAAAGCCCGCTGCTCGTCGAGCCTTATCCTGAAGTCACGGGTTGCATTCAAAAGTGTCGAGAGCTCCTTCGTTAGTGGTCTGGAGACCGAACAGGGGCGGCTTTTCTACCAGCAGATCAACTGGAAACGCGGCCTGTTCACCCTCAAAACCCGCCTCGCTTTCTTCGATACCGACAGTTACGATGCCGCCCTCTACGCTTACGAAGACGACCTGCCGCTTGTCTACACACTCAGCACCTACTACGGCCAGGGAAAAGCGTGGTTCATTCTGCTCGACTACAAGCCGGTGAAAAATTTCAGGTTGACCGCCAAATACGAAACCACCTGGCACGACGATCGTGACGCCTACAGCAGCGGCAACGACCTGCGCGACACCTCATCGCCAAGCTCGTTTGAGTTGGGCGCAATGCTGCGGTTTTAAAGAAGAAAACGGGGCATACAGGACTTCCCGAGCATGGCGCAGGGGTTTCTTAGGACGTGCGGTTTTTCATGGAATTATCTTTGTTCGGCAGTGTTGCCCTTGAATTGCTGAACGTTCATTGTTATATACCAATAGCAATGATTATTTGGTGGTCAACATGATAGTCAGTGGTTCCAGCCGACTACGTCGCCTGGAATCGCGGCGCTCACTTCGTTCGGCCTTGTCCCGTCGCCTTGCGCCGGAACAAGCCACTTCACCTGACGGCTCAGCCGTCGAACCTGCGGTTCGCCGCCTGCTCCGCAGGTGAGCGCCGCGAGTAGGGTCAATCGTTCTGAAATGTTTGCGTTTTTCCCTTGACAAACTTTCATAAATCACAAAAAACGGAAAGGAGTCGATTATGAGTATTTTTAGCAATATTCTTGGCAAACTTGGTTTTGGTGGAGAAAAGAAAGCCCCCGTGGCAAAACCCGCAGCACCATCGGCACCTGCCGCTACTTCTGCGCCAGTTCCCCAGCCAGCGGCGCCTGCAGCCATCAGTGAAGTAGATGTTGTTGCAAAACTTGAGGCGCTGTCAGCTTCTCATGCTGAAAAACTGAACTGGAAAACCTCTATTGTCGATCTTATGAAACTGCTTGGGCTGGACAGCAGCTTCTCGGAAAGAAAAGCGTTAGCGACCGAGCTGGGTTGCCCTGCTGATACAATGGGAGATTCTGCCCAGATGAACATGTGGTTGCACAAGACCGTTCTGAAAAAACTGGCGGAGAATGGCGGGAATATCCCGAAAGAACTGCTTGATTGAGGACAAAATCATCCAGAGAATCAATAGAAAAGGCTATCGGTCAAGGCTGCCTTTTCTGTTGATTGTAACGCCGGTAGGCGGGTTTTGTTTTTTTAGAGTCTTGTCCTTCACTTCGAAAATTGAGACGGGGGTAGATCGAAAATGCAAGAAATCTGGGTTCATGCGCTGACGGTTTTTATGGGGTTTTTCGCCATCATGAATCCTATTGCCAATGTGCCGATTTTTCTGAGCCTCACCAGTGGCGACGATAAAAAAACAACGGCGACCGTGGCGTCAAGAGCGTTGTTGCTGTCGTTTCTGATTGTCTCGGTTTTTTCGGTGGCTGGGAAGATCATCTTCGATCTTTTCGGCATTACGCTGCCGGCATTTCAGATCACGGGCGGATTGCTGGTATTTCTGATCGGCTTTCACATGTTGCAGGGCGATCATTCAAGTGTACAGCATCCAAGCGACAAGGATAAGAAAAAATCTCTCGAAGCCGCGCTCAGCGTCACGGTTTCCCCGCTGGCGATGCCGATTCTCGCCGGGCCGGGCACGATCGCGACGGCGATGAACTTCTCGACGGGCGAGAACTTCATGGACATGGCCGTGACGATTGTGGTGTTCGGTGTATTGTGCCTTATTACGTATGTGCTTTTTGTCTCAGGCGAGAAATTCGTTACCTATATCGGAGCCAGCGCACTGGGCGTCATCACCCGCATGATGGGGCTGATTCTTGCTGTCATCGGCTCGCAAATGGTGATCACCGGAGTGCACGGAGCGTTTAATCTTGCCGGGTGATTGGTGTCTTTACAAGACGCCTTATAACTCGGATGAAAAATGGTTTGAGTCAAAGATGATTGTTTGACTCAAGCTATGCATGTCTCATCTGTCCAATATGCTCGACTTCACCGTTCATCAGGCTGTCCCCATCCAGATTTCATACCGGGGTTTCATGCGCCGGGCTTACAAGTGATGCTCGATCCTTTTCGACGGCTCGGTCGTTTCAAAGCCGACGATCATATAGCGCTTGTCTTTCCAGCAGATATGCAGGCCGGTATAGAGCGATTCCGGCACGTTGCTGTCGAGAACGGCGTGCGTGATTCCATAGTTCGCATGAAGGGCTCTGAGCAGTGCTGGGCCTGATGAGGTGGCTTCGTTTTTGTAGAATGCCTCCGCTTTTCTGTTGCGGCGATACCATTCAAGGATTTCACTGTCTTTGTAGGGGTGGGTTTTCAGGTTGATGAAGATCGGCGCTCCGGTTTCAAGCCGAAATGGGTCGAATTTACCATTGCGCGTCGGGATGAGCCAGAGGTCATCTGCAGTCGAGTGGTGTCGGGCGAAGTTCATCAACTTCTCTTCAGGGCTCTCTTTTGTCGCGAACAGTGCTGATGCCTGTGCCGGAAGGTGCGCCATGACCGGTGCGATAACGCCGATGTAGCCAACCAGAAGCAGCATCTGTCTGGCCAGCGGTTTGCGTTCCATCAGGGGCATGAGACTCGCGGAGAGCTTTCCGGCGAGAATCGTATAGGCAAGCGGCAGGAGGATCACCGATGTTCTCCAGGGGGTGAGCACTTCGAGCGAGGGCCATGAGACGAAATAGAGCAGTGGAACCGTGACGGCAATGACGGCTGCGAGCGGCAGCATGATCCAGAAAAGCGGTGATTTGCGAACCATGCCCATCGAGATCACGATGATCGCCATGGAAATGTAATCCTCATAGTTGAGCCAGTGGCTTACTTTGGTGTGGGTTGCAATGCGCTGGGTCGAGAGGATGCCCATCGCTTCCCGTCCGATATCCGGCGTCGTGTAGGCGAACAGCAGCTTGTAGCGTATGAGCAGTGGCGCTGACAGGCCGATGAATAGCATGAGCGGGAGAAGGGCATCCCGGCTGATTTTTTTGTCGCGATAGATGGTCAGCGCCGTGCAGCTTCCCTGAATGAGCAGCGCCGCTGGCATGTAAGCTGGATGGAATGCGGCTCCAACAGCAAGGGCGACGGAGGCCCACATCCGGGCTCCGGCCAGAAATCGTTCGATGCCGAGAATGATCAGCACGCCGAAGACGCAGGGTTGGAAATAGTGACCGATGAGGTACTGCGTGCCAAAGCCGAGCTGCATGTTTTTCTCCTCAACAAAGAGCAGGCCAAGGAACAACGCGAACGCCGCTGCGTGGCGCCTGATGCCGAACAGACGATTCGCAATACCGGTCAGCGACCAGAGCAGAATGGCGAGCAGGATAGGAAAAAGCACATACACTATCTGAATGCTGTGCAGCTTGAAAAGGGTTTCGATCAGCAGTGTGAAGGCGGGGAGTGGATCGATGGTATTGGCCATCCAGTCATGGGAAAGGAAGCCGTAGCCATTTGCAGCGGCTGCGTGCAGGAACTTGGTGTTCTGATTCTCCTCGAAGAGTGGCCGCTGCAAAGCGACGATGTTCAATGCTACGCCTAGCATGAGCCAGCCAGCGCTGGTAACTATTGTTAATAATGTTCTTCTGGAGCTGCTCATGCGTTGTCCTGCTTGTTTATTGATACTCTATGCTTGGGGGGCTTTTGAATGATAATGGACGCTGTTCAGTCGCTCAGGCATTTGACTACCGTGTCGTGCAGCAAAGGGCGGAACTTGCGAATCTTTTTGTTCTCCTCCGTCGGCCAGACTCTGTTGCTCAGCAGGATGACCGCCAAATCTTTTTTCGGATCGACCCAGATGCTGGTGCCTGTGTAGCCGAGGTGGCCCCAGGATTTATCGGAGAAGCGGCTGCCTGCCGATGATTTTCCTGGGGTGATGATGTCCCAGCCGAGGGCTCTCGGGGCGTCGGTTTTCTTCAGGAACATCCGGACCGTCTTTGCCTGAATATATCGGTGTCCGTTGTACTTGCCTCCGCCCATGAGCATTTTCACCATTTTCATCAAATCACCTGTCGTTGTGAACAGACCGGCGTGTCCTGCGGCTCCTCCGAGGAGGGCGGCGTTCTGGTCGTTGACAAGCGGGCGCCATCTGGGAAGTGTCCAGGTGGTGTCGGGGGCGGTCGGGGCAATGTATGGCTGGAGTTGCTGCGGTGGATTGAACATCGTCGATTTCATGCCGAGCGGCCCCGAAAAGCGGGCGTGGAAGTTGGCGGGTAGGCTTTGACCGGTCACCTTTTCAATGATTCTGCCGAGTAGTATAAAGCCGAGGTCACTGTATTTCGTCTTTGCTTTCGGTTTGTAGGCCAAGGTATCCTGTTCGATGGCTTGGAATACTTCTCCGGGCGTGTGGCAGGTTTCTGCGAAAAAGGTGTGCGCTCTCAGTCCCGAGTTGTGGCGCATGAGCTGTTCGATGGTGATTGCTTTCTTGCCGTTGCAGGCGAAGTTGGGCAGGTATTTTGCGACAGGGGCGTGCAGGTCGAGGGAGTCGCGCTCGACGAGCTGCATGATAATGCTGGTGGTGACAATCGGCTTGGTGAGCGAGGCGGCATCGTAGATGGTGGTGGTTTCGGCGGCAGGGTCTTTCAGGTTGTAGGTCAGGTTGCCGAAGGCCTGGTGATAGACCGTTTTGCTCTTGTAGATCACTGCAAGGCTAGCGCCGGGAAAGACGCCGTCGTTGACGGCTTCCTGCATCGCTGCATCGAGCCTTCTGAAATTCGGTTTGGCTGCTGCAGTCGTCAGCGAAACGACCGCAAGCAGGCAGGCGAAAAGGAGTATCCGAAGCTGGCGCATGAGCCATCGGGTTGCGATCAGAAGAGGGTGAAGCGCACGTAGCGGCTGGGCTTTCTCTTCAGATCGGTGAGCAGAGAGTCGAGCGATACCAGCGTGCTGCTGAGGTTGTCGTACAGTGCCGGATCGCTGTTGAGCTTGCCGAGCGAGCCTTTGCCTTCGTTGAGCTGCTTCAGGAGTGTTTCGGTTTCGGCGGAGGCTTTCTTCAGGTTCGCAATGGTCTGTTCGGTATCCTCTGCCAGCGACTTGTCATGCAGCAGCTTCGACAGCAGCCCGTTTCCGTGTGAAATCTGTCCGGCAACGCTGTTTAGTTCCTCCGAACTCTTGCGCAGGTTTGCCACGGTTTTTTGCAGGTCTTCGCCCATCTGCTTGTCCGAAATGAGCCGTCCGGCAGGGCCGTCGCCGTTGTTGAGCTTGTCGAGCAGCGTGTTGAGCTTTTCGATGGTGCTCTTGGCATTGTCGGTCAATGCGGAAAGTCCGTCTTCGGGCACGAGCTGGATGAAATCACCCTCCTTGACCGGTTGGCCAGTGCCTGCCTTGATGTCAACATATTTGTCGCCCAGCACGCCGAGGCTGCGGATGGAGGCCTTCGAGTCCTTCGTGACAAGATTTGCGTACTCGTTCTGCAACTTCAGGTTGGCCACGACGAACAGCGAGTCGTTCTCCGTGGCGAAGTTGAGGCTAGAGACGGTGCCGATCTTCTTGCCAGCGACGGCAACGAAGTTGTTCTCAGCCAGACCGTTGACGTTTTCGGTCATGATCTTGATGGTCGTTACACCGGTGAACACACTGGTGTTTCTGCCGATGACCAGGCCGAGATAGGCAGCGAACCCGAGGCCGAGCAGAAAGAAAATGCCGGTTTTAAGGTCGCTCCATTTCAGTTCTTTCAGGTTTCTCATGCGATAACAGGGGGACTTGAAAAAATTAAAGTTCGAGGATTTTGTCCGACAGAATCGACTTGATGAACGGATGCTCGGAGTTGTGCAACTGTTCGGTCGGACCGTCGAAAATAATCTTGCTCTGGTAGAGCACGGAGACTTCGTCGGCGATGGCGAACACGTCATCGATGATGTGCGTGACGAACACCGCACCGAGGTCGTTGCTCTTTTTGAGCGAGGCGATCAGGTTCAGAATCTTGCGCGAGCTGACCGGGTCGAGTCCGGCAGTCGGCTCATCGAAAAGAATCATCTTTGGGTTAAAAATCAGCGCCCGGCCAATCGCCACGCGCTTTTTCATGCCGCCGCTGAGGCTTTCCGGGAGCTGCTCCTCGTAGCCTTCGAGCCCGGCGAACCGGATCTGCTCGGTGACCCGCTGTTTGATCTCCTCTTCAGGCAGCCTCAGATTTTCCCGCAGGAAAAAGCTCATGTTCTGGGCGATGGTCATCGAGTCGAACAGCGCGTTGCCCTGGAAGACGATGCCCATTTTGCGCCGGATCGGGTAAAGGTCAGCCTCCTTGAGCGGGGTGATATCGACGCCATCGACGAAGACCTGCCCGCTGTTTGGCTTGATGAGGCCGAGCATGAGCTTGATGATCGTGCTTTTGCCGACGCCGCTCGGGCCGAGCACCGCCTTGATGGTGTTGTCCTGCACGGTTAGTGAAACCTTGTCGAGAATTACCTTTTCGCCGTACTTCAGTGTGACGTTCCGGAGTTCAATCATATCAGTGCATGATGTCGAGCACGATTTTCGAGACGTAGAAGTTGGCCACGAGCACCAAGCCTGATGAGGCCACAATGCCCTTGATGGTCGAGCGGCCTACGCCTGCCGTGCCTCCGCGTGCCGAGAAGCCGTTGAAGCTGCTGACCAGCGTGATGATAATCGCGAAAACCGGGGCCTTGAGGAAGCTGACGACGAAATCCTTCGGCAGCAGGCGCGGGTAGATCGAGTTCCAGAAGATGCCGGGGTCGAGCTTGTGGTAGAACTGGGCGACGAGGGCACCGGTCTGCAATCCGGCGAAGTCGGAGAGGGCGATCAGCGGCACGAACATGATGAGTGCTGCCAGCAGCCTCGGCATGACGAGCTTGGCGATAGGGTCGGTGCCGAAGGCGCGCAGGGCGTCGATCTGTTCGGAAATCTGCATCGCGCCAAGTTCTGCGCCGTTGCGCGATCCGTAGCGCGCCGAAAGCATCAGCCCCATCAGGAGCGGACCCAGTTCACGCAACACGGCATTCGATGTGGAGCGCCCGAGCATCGTTTTGGCACCGAACTCTTCGAGCAGGTTGCCCACCTCCATCGACATCAGTGCCCCGATGGAGATTGAGCTGACGAGTACGATCGGGATCGACTCGACCCCGCAGATGAGCGCCTGGTCGAGCACATCCCGCCAGTAGCGCTTGGCTTTGGGCAGGGTCGAGAACGCTCTGAGCGCGAAATAGAAAAATTCCTGCATGGTCAGCAGGAGCTCCTTGAACCGGAGTATCTTGCTGTCCACGAAGTTACCGATGAGCGTCAAGGGCATAGGTGTCAAATTCGTTTCATCGCAAAAAAACGCCCATTCAGCGTCAGGCGCTCTGTACGTGGTGCAAGTATAGCAAACTTGCGGGTTTCTTCAGCAACGGGTGAAAAAAATCTCAACTCTTCATCACCGGATACAACCGGCTTTTCATTTTGGTTACCCATTCGTATGGTATCCAGATCTGGCCGAAGGTGTCGTCGTTGTCCTTCAGGCCGTGATAGTCCGAACCGCCCGAAAAGAGCATGAAGTACTCGTTGGCGATTTCGCGGTAGTAGTTCTGGCGGTAGGTGTCGTGCGAGGGATGGATGATTTCAAGTCCGTCGAGTCCGAACGAGATGAGCTGGCGGAGGATTTCATCGGGCACGTTCTGGGCTGGATGGGCAAGGGACGACAAGCCGCCCGCCTCGTTGATGAGCCGGATCACCTCCTGCGGATGCGTTTCGATGCTTTTGACGTAGGCCGGGCTGTGCGAGCCGAGGTACTTGCTGAACGCCTCGCTGAAGCTTTTGACGAATCCGCCATCCTGAAGCACCGCAGCGATGTGCGGACGCCCCACGCTGCCGTTCTGGGCCTTCATGATGATCTGTTCGATCTCGATCTTGACGCCCATTTTGCCGAGTTTCTGCACCATGCGCTCCGCCCGCTCCGTGCGCAGACGGCGGCAGTTGTCCAGATAACCCTTCAGCTCGGAGTGCTGATAGTCAAAAAAATATCCGAGGATATGGATGTCATACCCCTTGTAGGCCGAGCTCATCTCTACGCCGGGAATAAGCTCAAGACCCAATTCGAGTGCTAATGGCTTTGCTTTGTCTATACCCGCAACGGTATCATGATCGGTGATGCTGATGGCCTTTAACCCGGCATGAACCGCCTTACGCACGATCTCTTCAGGCGTGAACAGACCGTCCGAACATTTGGTGTGTATGTGTAAATCCGCTTTATCAAAGCCATTATGCCCTACACCTGACGAGCTGTATGGCATGGCCAAAATTTGGTTTTCATGTTTTTATTCTAATCCCCATATATAACAAAATTTCCGGTCCCGTTTACAGGAATAGAATAAATTTTTGCGGTAGAAAGTTGCATTCCGGTAGGAAGGCGAGTTATCCCACCCGTTACGGCATCAGGTGGCCGGTGCCGATCATGATGATAAGGCTGATGCCGAGCAGCAGGCGGTAGCCGATGAAGATGCCGGTGCTGTGGCGTTTGAGGTAGGCGAGCAGGAAGGCGATGGAGAGGTAGCCGAAGATGAAGGCGAACACGGTGGCGACGGCGATGTTGATCATGTTGTCGGTCGAGGCGGTGATGACGTCCCAGGTTTTGTAGAGCTGGTAAATGCCTGCGGCGAACACCGAGGGGAGCGAGAGCAGGAAGGAGAAGCGCGCGGCGGTTTCGCGGTCGAGGTTGCGGAACAGCCCGGCGGTGATGGTGACGCCGGAGCGGCTCGATCCGGGGATAAGCGCCATCGCCTGCGCAAAGCCGATGACCATCGCGTCGAGCCAGCTGATTTCGTGAATCGCCTTGCCTCGCCGCCCCTGCCGGGCGCGATTGCTCGTGTGTTTTTCGGCAATCGACAGCACGAGGGCCAAAGCGATCAGCGCCGCCGAAACCCAGTAGAGCGAGCGAAGGGTGGTTTCGATGTCATCCTTGAACGCAAGGCCGAATACCACGATGGGAATGGTTCCTGCGGCTATCATCCAGCCCGTCCGCGATTCATCCGAATCGAGCGGTTTGCCCTTGAGCAGGTCCGAAACCACTGCGCTGCTAATTGAGATGATGTCTTTTGCGAAGTAGATCATCACCGCCGCGAGCGTGCCGATCTGGATAATCGCCGTGAAGGCTGCGCCGGGGTCGTCCCATCCGGCGAGGGCGGGCACGATGCGCAGGTGCGCGGAGCTGCTGATGGGCAGGAACTCGGTGAGTCCCTGGACGATGCCGAGGACGATGGCCTGAAAGAGGTTCATGAAAGGGGGTATTGGTTCAGTTTAAAGTCCACATTGCGTTAGCAGTTCCTGGATGCGTCCGACCGCAGCCTGCACGGCCCACCCGCGGTGGCTGATGGCGTTTTTTTCGTCGATGGTGAGCTGGGCGAAGGTCTTGCCTGTCTCGACGGGCATGAAGATCGGATCGTAGCCGAAGCCACCTTCGCCAATCGTCGTTTCGGTAATGACGCCCTCGACGCTACCCTCAACCGTTTCGTCAATCGTCACGTCGCCTTTAGCCGCCGATGGCAACAGTCCTTTCATGGCGATGACCGTTCTGAAACGCGCCGAGCGGTTGGTTTCGCCCTTCATTCGGTCGAGAAGGTGACGCACGTTGTCCGCATAGGTTGGCGACTGTCCCGCCGCTACGGGGGCGAATCGCGCCGAATAGACGCCGGGCGCACCGTCGAGCGCCGAGACTTCGAGTCCCGTATCGTCGGCGAGCGCGATGAAATGGTTCAGTTGCGTACCGACCAGCTCGAAGATCGCCTCAGCCTTGAGCCGCGCGTTGCCTTCGAGCGTTGCTTCGGTCTCCTCGACGTCGGCTTTAAGGCCAAGTTCGAACAGCGCGCGCACCCGGATGGCCGGATGAATGCCTTCGAGCACCGGTTTGAGTTCGCGAACCTTGTCGCGGTTGCCGGTGGCCAGGACGATGTCGATTGTCCCGGCGGATTCATGTTGCTCCATGCTACTTCAGCGCGTGATGAGGTCCATGATTTCGCGGATGGCCACCGGCAAACCAACCAGCACGGCACGGGCGATGATGGCATGGCCGAGGCTGACCTCTTCGATGTCGTGCAACTCACGGAATGGCGCGATGTTATGCACGCTCAGGCCGTGCCCGGCAACTACGGTCAGTACGGCTTCACGCGCGATACGAGCAGCTGTGCGGATGCGCTCCAGCTCGTAGGCGATCTGCTTGTCGCCGGTGGCGAGCGAGTAGGGGCCGGTGTGCAGCTCCACGAGGTTCGCGCCAGCCTCGGCGGCCAGCTCGATGGCGTCGTCTTCGGGCTCGATGAAGATGCTCACCTCAATTTCATTGTCACGCAACGGCTTGATGAACTCGGTGAGTCGCTTGAAGTGGGTGTGGATGGCGAAACCGCCCTCGGTGGTCAGCTCCTCGCGCTTTTCGGGCACGAGCGTCACGAGGTCAGGCTTCACCCTTAGCGCGATGGACTGCATCTCGCTGGTCATGGCCATTTCAAGATCGAGCTTGGTCTCGATTGCTTCGCGCAGGCGCGTCAGGTCATCGTCCTTGATGTGGCGGCGATCTTCGCGCAAGTGGCAAACGATGCCCGCCGCGCCGCTCTGTTCGGCGAGAATAGCGGCCTCCACCGGATCGGGGTGGCCCTCGTTGCGAGCGTTGCGCAGGGTTGCGATGTGGTCGATGTTAACGGCGAGTCTCATAGTCGTAGGGTCTTGTACTGGTTGAGGCGACCTTTGGCCTGGTCAGTCAAAGATCGGGTAAAATCGATTCAGAACAAATATACAAAATGTTACAACGCAGTAGAGGATGGCGAGGACAAGGCGGAGACGTTATGGGTGAAAAAGATTTTTACGCTGATTTTTGTGAGGCGTTGTCGGGTGAATTGAGATTGTAGGGGCAGACCTGCGTGTCTGCCCTTGCGGAAATGTTGCCATGGTTGG
>DRSQ01000080.1:0-2500 GCA_011372505.1 Chlorobaculum parvum
CGATGAAAGCGATGCATGTCAGAACAATCGGCTATGTGCGAGCGGTGGCCAAGATCGGCCTGAGTAACCTGACCTACAACCTGATGCGCTGCACGCAGCTCAACAAAAAAGTGCACAACGTCTTTCTCTGGGGATAACTACGCCCAGTCGTGGCTGAAAACCCGTTTGCTCGGGACAATACTGTCAATGAACAACTGCTTTGCAGGGCAGAATGGCCCTGTTTCGGTGAAATACAAAACCGGGAATATTTCAGATCACCCTTTTTAGAGGTGCCCTTTATTTGAATCATGAAAAAACTTCTCGTATTCATGTTCCTGTTGAGCTCGGTTTCTTTTGTGGGTTGCGCCCAGAAGTCTGAAGCTCCGGTTGACGAGCCCACCATGGAAGAAGCTGCACCTGCTGCTGATCATGCTGCTGATGAGGCCGGCGAAGCTATGGAAGAGCATTCTGAAGAAGCAGCTCACTAATCTCATTTACCAGAGCTTTAATGAAAAAGAGACAGGGGTTGACTCTGTCTCTTTTTTTGTTTTTCCTGTCATTCTCCAGATGACAATTCCTTCCGCTCTCTTCTCCGTTTTTTTGATATAAATCGATAACTTTCTGTGAAATGAAGTGTTGGTGATTGTAACCGTTCGCTGAAAAACGGTCTCTCGTGCAGTTGAAAAAAAAGGAAAAAATCTATCGCTACAGCCGCCAGAGAGAGCGGCTTCTGGCGATCCTGCGCGCCACTGAAAGCCATCCCACGGCGTCGTGGCTCTACGACCGGCTGAAAGAGGAGTTTCCCAACCTGAGTCTCGGAACGGTTTACCGGAACCTTTCGATTCTCATGGAACAAGGCCTCGCAAAAAAGATCGATGCAGGCAGCACGTTCGACCGGTTCGAGGCGAAAACGTCACCACATTACCATCTGATATGCAAAAAATGCGGCAAGATCATCGATTTCGAAAAGCGTTTCTTCCCGGAAATCAACGATGAAATCGGCCGTTCGGTGGACTTCGATATCGAATCGCATCGGATAGACTTTTTTGGGACTTGCTCCGATTGCCGGACAAAAAGCTGAAAATCGGTTGGAAATAGCTTGATATTTTTTTTTAACTTCAATTAGTAACGATTCCGATTATTATAAATCAGTAACAATCCCCCATAACAGGATCGGCGCGAATGCAATAGCGTGCCTGCGCAAATATCCACAACGAAAGGGAGACAAAATCATGAGTGAACAGAGCAAGTGCCCGGTCACGGGCCACACAGCCGGGCATTCCGCCATGGGAGGCGGACGGTCGAACCGCGATTGGTGGCCGAACCAGCTCGATCTCGACATGCTTCATCAGCATTCGTCGCTGAGCAATCCGCTGGACGAGGAGTTCAACTACGCCAAAGCGTTTATAACGCTCGATCTGGCCGCCGTCAAAAAAGATATTTACGCGCTGATGACCGATTCGCAGGAGTGGTGGCCCGCCGATTACGGGCACTACGGTGGCCTGTTCATCCGCATGGCGTGGCACAGCGCGGGCACCTACCGCACCAGCGACGGGCGCGGGGGCGGAGGTCGGGGCAACCAGCGCTTCGCGCCGCTCAACAGCTGGCCCGACAACGCGAACCTCGACAAGGCCCGCCGCCTGCTCTGGCCGATCAAACAGAAGTATGGCAAAAAACTCTCCTGGGCTGACCTCATGATTCTGACGGGCAACTGCGCGCTGGAGTCGATGGGTTTCAAGACCTTCGGTTTCGGCGGTGGACGCGAGGACATCTGGGAGCCGGAGGAGGATATTTACTGGGGCAAGGAGGTCGAGTGGCTCGGCAACAATCGCTACACCGGCGAGCGCGACCTCGAAAATCCGCTGGCCGCCGTGCAGATGGGGCTGATCTACGTCAATCCCGAAGGGCCGGACGGCAAGCCCGATCCGGTTCTGGCGGGCAAGGACATCCGCGAAACCTTCGCGCGCATGGCGATGAACGACGAGGAGACCGTGGCGCTCGTCGCGGGCGGGCACACCTTCGGCAAGTGCCACGGCGTCGGCGATCCGGAACTGCTCGGCCCGGAGCCGGAAGCCGCACCCATCGAGGAGCAGGGCCTCGGCTGGAAGAGCAGCTACGGCAGCGGCAAGGGGGACGAAACCATGACGAGCGGCTTGGAAGGCGCGTGGACGCCCGACCCGATTCACTGGGACATGGGCTACCTCGGAATGCTCTTCCGCTACGAGTGGGAGCTGACCAAAAGCCCCGCAGGAGCCTATCAATGGAAGCCGAAAGATGTAGCCGAAGAAGACCTCGCCCCGACGGCGCACGATCCTTCGAAGCGCGTGCCGACCATGATGACCACAGCCGACTTGGCGATGCGCATGGACCCGATCTACGGGCCGATCTCGAAGCGTTTCTACGAGCACCCCGAACAGTTCGCCGACGCTTTCGCGCGGGCATGGTTCAAGCTGACGCACCGCGACATGGGGCCGAAATCGCGCTATCTCGGCGCAGAGGTTCCGGACGAGGATTTGATCTG
>DRSQ01000081.1 GCA_011372505.1 Chlorobaculum parvum
ACCGACACGCGAACCATGTCCACAGTCACGCCCGCCGACTGCTGCTCTTCAGCGCTGAGCTGCTGGTGCGTGGTCGAAGCGGGATGGATCACCAGCGTCTTGGCGTCACCCACGTTGGCCAGATGGCTCGCGAGCTTCACGCTGTCGATGAATTTGACCGCGTTTTTATACCCGCCCTTGACGCCAAAGGTCAGCACGCAGCCGAAACCGTTCGTGAGGTATTTTCTGGCCAGCTCGTGCGTCGGATGGTTTTCGAGGCCCGGATAGTTCACCCACTCAACCGCATCGTGTGCTTCGAGCCAACGGGCCAGTTCGAGCGTGTTGTCGAGGTGCCGCTGCACGCGAAGCGACAGGGTTTCAAGCCCCTGCAACAGCATGAACGAGTTGAACGGGCTGATCGCCGGCCCGAAGTCGCGAAGCCCCTCGACGCGAGCCCGGATGATGAACGCCAGCTCGCCGACCGCCTCGTGGAACTTCAGACCGTGGTACCCCTCCGACGGCTCGGTGAAGAGAGGAAACTTGCCGTTGCCCCAGTCGAACGTACCGGCATCGACGATGATGCCGC
The DNA here is from genome assembly GCA_011372505.1 of Chlorobaculum parvum. GTDB lineage: Bacteria > Bacteroidota > Chlorobiia > Chlorobiales > Chlorobiaceae > Chlorobaculum > Chlorobaculum parvum_B. The sequence goes on from DRSQ01000081.1 coordinate 566, forward strand.
CCATCGAGGTGCCGTGCCCGCCGATCCACTTGGTGCCCGACTCGACCACAATCGAAGCGCCATGCTCGATCGGGCGGCAGAGATAACCCCCGCAGCCGAAGGTGTTATCGACAATCAGCGGAATGCCGTTCTCGCGCGCGATAGCCGCCACCGCGTCAAAATCGGGGACGTTGAACGCCGGGTTGCCGATCGACTCCATGTACAGCGCGTTGGTGTTCTCGTCGATGGCACGGCGGAACGCTTCGGGCTCGTTGACGTCAACAAACTTCACCTCGATGCCGAGACGCTTGAACGCCACCTTGAACTGATTGTAGGTGCCGCCGTACAGAGAGCTTGACGAAACGATATTGTCACCCGCCTGGCAGATGGTCGCGATGGCGATGAACTGAGCCGAGTGACCGCTCGCCACAGCCAGCCCCGCCTTGCCCCCTTCAAGTGCCGCCATGCGCTGCTCCAACACATCGGTCGTCGGGTTCATCAGACGCGTATAGATATTGCCCGGCTTGCGAAGCGCGAACAGATCGGCCCCGTGCTCGGCATTTTCGAACACGTACGACGTGGTCTGATAAATCGGCACCGCTCTCGAACCGGTCGCCGGATCTGGCTCCTGACCGGCGTGAACCTGCAAGGTCTCGAACCGGTAGCTGTTGTCCTTGGTCATGGCAAAAAAATCGATAGTTGAAGCTCGAGCGCAGCAGGGGCAAGTGAGGGGCCGGCTTGTACCGGGGAGGAAGCAAGTGAGGTATGAATTCAACGGGGATGCATACATCATCTTTCCCGGAATTCCTCCGGGATGGATTTGGCACCTCTCATGTTTGATATGAAGGTTGCCAAGGCTTCGCAGGGCCAGTCCCTCCGCCTTTCTGGATGATAGCTCGAAATCTGAAAAAGAACGTTCAAGTTTCAGGAATCTACGACAGGGGATACTATTTTACAAGCAGTTGACACCCGCTTTCAGGAAAAACACCGCCCAGCGTCTCCGCCTATGACCGCACGTGAAATTGCCCTCCGCGTCCTTATCGAACTCGACGGCATGAAAAAATCCGAAGAGCTGCTCAACCGGATGCTCGAACGCTCCAGCCTTGAGCGAAACGACCGGGCGCTCGCGCGAGAGCTGGTTGCAGGCACGCTGAAATACCGGCTGCAATGCGACTTCGTCATCGAGCGTTTTTACCGGCACGATTATGCGAAGGCCGCCGAAGCGCTCAAGCACATCCTGCGGCTTGGCGTGTACCAGCTCCTGCACCTCGACCGCGTGCCCCGATCTGCGGCGGTGAACGAGTCGGTCAAACTCGCCCGCAAATTCAAGGGTGAGCATCTTGCAAAGCTGGTCAACGGCCTGTTGCGCAACATCTCGAAGGCGACGATTGATCTGGAAGGCTGGGCGGCTGAGCTGCCCGAAGCCAAACAGCTGTCTATCCTTTACTCCTATCCCGAGTGGCTAACTGGCCGATGGATCGCCAACTACGGAGCTGAAGCTGCCGCGCAGATGCTCGCCTACGGCAACCCGCCGCCAGCAACGGCCTATCGGATCAACCTGCTGAAAACCGATTCCGAGACGCTGCTGGCCACACCTGAGCTTTCGGGTGCAAAACAGGTTTTGGACGACGAAGGACTCAACCGATTTTTCTTCTCAAAAGAGTTTACCCAGCTGGAACCGCTGTTAAGGGATGGCATCGTAAGTGTGCAAAACCCGACACAGGGACTTGCCTGCCTGCTCGCCGCACCGCAGCCAGGCAGCACGGTGGTAGACTTGTGTGCCGCGCCGGGAGGCAAATCGACCTTCATGGCCGAGCTGATGAAGAATCGCGGACGCATCATCGCGCTCGACCGCACGGCCGCCAAGGTCAAGCGGCTCGCTTCAAACGCTACGACGCTCGGCCTCGACATCATCGAGCCGCGAAAGGGCGACGCGCTAACCTTCAAGCCGAACGAGGATGTGGATACCGTCCTGCTTGACGCGCCCTGCACCGGCACCGGCGTGCTGGGCCGCCGCGCAGAACTGCGCTGGCGCACCACACCCGAAAAGCTTCAGGAGCTGGTCGAACTCCAGAAAGCGATGCTCGACCATGCCGCCTCGCTGCTTCAGCCGGGCGGCATACTGCTCTACGCCACCTGTTCGGTCGAGACCGAGGAGAACGAAAGACAGATCGAGGCGTTCGTACAGCGCCATCCGGAGTTCGTAGTAGAAACGTCACGGCTGACCTTGCCCGGATCGCGCGAAGGGTTCGACGGAGGCTTTGCCGTGCGTTTGCGCAAAACGGAGGCGTAAGAATGGCGGCACTTGAAGAGCCGTGGCGGGAAACGCTCGACACCTTCCTGAACTACCTCACCATCGAGCGCAACTTTTCGGGCAACACCAGAGAGTCGTACCTGAACGATCTAGGGCGCTACCTCGCCCACTTGCAGGAGCAACAGGTAAAGCCCGCACAAGCCACGCCCAACCACATCCGACAGTTCATCGAAGAGTTGCACGACATCGGCCTCGAAGCAAGCTCAGTTGCACGAAACATTTCGGCCATCCGCTCATACCACAAATTCCTGCTCGCCGAGCGACTCGCGCCGGCCAACCCTGCCGAAAACATTCACCAGCCAAAACTCGCGCGAAGCCTGCCCTCCGTGCTGACCGTGGAGGAGATAATGGCTTTGCTCGACGCACCGCTCAGGCGACACCCACCGGGCAGCTTCATGCTGCGCGACAAGGCGATGCTCGAACTACTCTACGCCACCGGCATCCGGGTCAGCGAACTGATGGGTCTTGAAAAACTGAATCTGTATCTGGACGAAGGATTCATCCGGGTCTTCGGCAAAGGCTCCAAAGAGCGACTCGTACCTGTGGGAAAAAACGCCACGAAATGGGTCAAGCGCTACCTCGGGGAGCTGCGCCCTGGTATGACCAGCGCGACATCGAAAGACGTGCTTTTTCTGAACTCACAGGGCGGCAAACTCTCGCGCATGGGCGTGTGGAACATCGTGCGGCAACATGCCATCATCGCCGGAATCGAAAAGCCGATCAGCCCGCACACCTTCCGCCACTCCTTCGCCACCCACCTGCTCGAAGGCGGAGCTGACCTGCGAGCCGTGCAGGAGATGCTCGGCCACAGCTCCATCATCGCCACCCAGATCTACACCCACATCGACCGCTCCTTCGTCAAGGAAGTGCACAGAACTTTTCACCCGAGAGGGTAAAATCAGTTGATAGTTGTTGGGTCCCGGAAGAATATATACCTATGAGAAGTTATGCTTATTTTCAAGCATACAGCTTCATGAAGGCGAACTGGAAACCCTATGTACGGCAAATCGGTCATGCAGATTAAACTTCACAAGAGCGCGCGGACAACACCGGCGATCCGTCGGGAATGATCACCGGCTGGCCGGGAAACGCACGGGTCGCTCCCTTGCGGTGCACGAGGAGCGGGCAGCTTTGACAATCGATTTCGTGGGTTTCGACCTTGGCGATGTTATGCGCCACGTCATAAACCACGCGCAATGGCGAACTGCCGATGACCGCTTTCCACGCCTGCCGAATCTCCCAGGTGATGAGTTGACGATTCGACCATGCGAAATTTGCTCCAGCGGACATGGCGCTGAAGTACTCCTGACCCTCGGTGGAGCAGAACGGCACGCAGCACAGCTCACGATCGGGCACGGTGATGTCGTACGTCGGCATCGCGGGATTCATGACACGGATGAAATCGGTGGCAATCTGGTGGCCCAGGCCACGTGAGCCGGTGTGAAGCTGGATAACCACCTGCCCCTCGAACAACCCCATACGCTCGGCAGCATTGTGGTCGTAAATGGTGTCGATACGGTCGATCTCGACAAAGTGGTTGCCTGCCCCCATCGTGCCGAGCTGATCGCGTCCCCGCTGCTTTGCGTGATTGGAAACCTTCGATGCATCGGCCGCATCGAGCACGCCACCCGACTCGATATGGCCAAGGTCGTCCGTTTCTCCGTACCCAAACGCAACCATGCGAGGTGCTCCGTCGCGAAGCACCTGGTCGAGCTGTTTCGATGAAAAGGTAATCGTATTGCCATGCCCCACGCCGGAAGGAACCTGCCGGTAAATCTCCTTTGCAAGCTCCGAAATCCTGCCGCGCACATCCTCGAAATATTCCCCGGAAGCCAGCAAGCACACCCCGCAGTTGATGTCGTAACCGATACCACCCGGCGAAATGACCCCCTCATCAAGATCGAACGCCGCCACGCCACCAATCGGAAAACCTTACCCTTCGTGGATATCTGGCATAGCCGGCGCGTAGCAGACGATGCCCGGCAGGATCGCCACATTTACAAGCTGTTCGAGAGAGCGGTCAGCGAGAATCTGGTCGAACATCACCTCTGAAGCATAAAACCTCGCCGGAACACGCATATCGCTCCGATACAAACACGGAATCTCCCACAGCCGCTCTCCAATCTTTTTGATCGATGATCGTTTCATCACCGGCTCCGCAGAGGCTTTCTTGACGTGACAATCGCGGCGCTCACCTGCGGAGCAGGCGGCGAACCGCAGGTTCGACGGCTGAGCCGTCAGGTGAAGTGGCTTGTTCCGGCGCAAGGCGACGGGACAAGGCCGAACGAAGTGAGCGCCGCGATTCCAGGCGACGTAGTCGACTGGAACAAGTAAGTAACCTGAACCAACAGCCAAGGAGTAAGCGTTCCTGTGAAAAGCCGCCATCCGACAGGCCGTGCAACCTGAAAGGCAACAACATACCATTGTCGTCATGATGAACCCACCCATAATCCGCGCCATGCTGGCCGCATTCATCACAATACTGACGCTGATGCCCACCACGCTCAACGCCGCTCAGAAAGGAGGTGCCATGACCTTTGAACTTACCTCACCGGCATTCCGACATGGAGAACCAATCCCGGAGCGCTACACCTGCGAGGGCCAGAACATCTCGCCATCCCTCGCATGGAAAAACCTGCCCAAAGGCACCAAAAGCCTCGTGCTCATCGTGGACGATCCCGACGCGCCCGACCCAGCCAGCGCCGAAAATGACCTGGGTGCACTGGGTGCTCTGCAACATTCCGCCGGATAAAGCGAGACTTGCCGAAACAGCGATGAAGGGGCACATCCTCGGAGAAGCCGTGCTGATTGGGACATACAAAAAGCAGGAAAAGTGACAGTTGACAGTTGACAGTTGACAGTTGACAGTTGACAGTTGACAGTTGAAAATTTAAGGCAGCCGCTTACTCCGTCGAAGCACCGCTGCAAATCTTGCACAAATCAACTATCCACTGTCAACTATCAACTCTTCTTCCGGTGCCCCTCGAATTCAATGCGTAGCGCCGAAAGGGTCAGGTTGACATCGAAAATGAAGAGTATAAGCGAGGCGATCAGACAGATCATACTGAT
>DRSQ01000082.1 GCA_011372505.1 Chlorobaculum parvum
CGGGAACCTGGCTGTTTTTTTCACCGGCAAAGACATCGATCCACGTGCATCCGTTCCCCCGCTTCATCGTAAAAAGCTTCGCATACCGCAGCGGAACCGCCTCGGCCGTTTCCGTCCCTGAAACGGTTTCGGCATTTTCCGATGGCTTGCACGCCTGGATGGAAAGCAAGAGCAACGCGATGATCAGAGAGATCGCCCGGCACAGGGAGCTTTTGATGTGATTCATGAGACCTCCTCCTCTTTTGACGAACGGACAACGGCTCGCAGCAACTCGTCGAGGCTCTCGGTGACAACCGGCTCTCCGTTCTCTCCGGGAAAAAACCGCCACTGCATGTCGCGGCTTTCGTCGCCGGATATTTCGACATGCCGGATGTTCGATGCTCCCTGAACGACCCGGCACCCGGCCCGTTCGAGTGCGCGGCGGGTCCAGTACGCCGTGACGCCATCGCCGAGAAGTCCGACCTGGCTCGATCCTTCGTGCCTGAAGCGGAAAGAGCCGGAGTGCTGATCGAACTCAAAACCGTTGCGACTAAAGGCCTTTTCGAGATGGCCTTCAAGCACAAGGGATTCGGGTATGCTCGCCACAATAGAGGAGGTGCGATCGTTTGAGTGCTTCATGAGCCAGATTCTGTCTGAGGCCTGCAAGGCCAGGTCGAGTTCGTGCGTCGAGAGCACGACCGCTTTGCCCTCTTCACGGGCCAGCCGTTTCAAAAGACTGATGATTTCAAGCCGGTTCGGCAGGTCGAGGTGCGCGGTTGGTTCGTCGAGCAGAATCACGGGCGTATCCTGCGCGATAGCCCGCGCGATCATCACCTTCTGGCGTTCGCCATCGCTCAATTCGCCGATATGCCGGTGTGCGAAATCCTTGGTACCGGTGGTTTCGATTGCTCGTCGCACCACCTCCTCGTCTTCGGCGCTCAACTTGCCCATCCAGCCGGTGTAGGGGTAACGGCCAAGCGCCACCAGCGCATAGACCGACATGTTTCCCGTCATGACCCGGTCGGTCAGCACAAGGCTCAACAGCTTCGCTGTCTCTTTTGGATGCAACCCCGCCATGTCACGCCCCTTGAGCAGCAGCGATCCCGAAAGGGGCTGCTGCACTCCGGCCAGTGTGCGCATCAGGGTCGATTTGCCCGAACCATTTGGCCCAAGCAGACAAACCAGCTCACCCGGCACGAGATCGAGATCGATGCTGCCCGCCACCACTTTCGAAACCGGATGCGACGGCTTGCGCCGGGCAATGAACTCCCGCTGTCGCAACCGGTAGCCGATGGTGAGGTTGCGGGTTTGTATCATGCTATCGCTCATGCAAATGACGATTTGAGGTTTCGCTGCCGAACGATCACCCAGATCACCACGGGAGAGCCAACCAGAGCAGTTACGGCATTGATCGGCAACGTGGTCTGCGTGCCCGGCAACTGCGCGATCACGTCGCAAACCAGCATCAAAATCGCCCCCATCAGGGTGGCACTGGGCATCAGGAAGCGGTGATCGGAGGTGTTGAGAATGGAGCGAACCATGTGCGGCACGGCGATGCCGATGAAACCGATCGGGCCGCAGAATCCGGTCACGCTTCCGGCCAAGAGACTCGTGGCCAGAATCACGAACAGACGAATGGAAAAGGTGCCCATGCCGAGGCTCCGGGCGTAGCTTTCGCCAAGCAGCATGACGTTGAGCGGCTTGGAGGCCGCGAACGAAATCAACAGACCGACGCCCACGACGACGGAAAGCACCACAAGCTGCGAGCCGAACACGCCACCAAGGCTGCCAAAAGTCCAGATGAGGTAGTCCTGTATCTGCTCCGGCGCGCTGAAGTACTGCCAGACGCTGATGACTGAAATGGTGATGTTGCCGACCATGATGCCGACGATGAGCAGCACGACGTTGTCCTTGATTCGCACGGCAACCGCAAGTACGACGAGCAACACGGCCATCGATCCAACCGTTGCCGCCAGAACGACCAGCCAGCTACCGCCGAGACCGAGCTGGCGAATGGCGAAAGCGTTGGCCGCGCCGCCGCTGGCCAGCATCACCACGGCAACGCCGAGGCTCGCACCCGCCGAGATGCCGAGCACCGAGGGGCCTGCCAGCGGATTGCGGAACAGTGTCTGCATCTGGAGCCCGCTGACCGAAAGCGCCGCACCGGCAATCACCGCAGTAATCGCCTTGGGCAGCCTGATAGTCGTCACGATCTTTTCCCAGGCCACCGGCTCACTGCCGTTGCCGAAGAGGATCGCCACAACGCTTTTCAGGGGAATCGACACCGAGCCAAGCGCAATGTCGAGCATGAAAAGCAGCACGAGCAGGAGCAGCATGAAGAGGATCATCCCGCTTTTCGGCACAAGCGAGGGCCATGGATGGGCCGGGGCGTGAAGTTCCGCAGCGTTACTCATGCTCCTTCACCTCCCGGTAAAAGGTGAGTTCACCCTCGCTGATACCGTGAGCGCGAAGAAGGCCCGGATGAAAAATCATCACCAGATCTTTCAGAACCAGGTCAGGCCTGACCACGCCACGCTCCCAGTAGGCATTGCCGCCCGCCGCGTTGAGCTGCCGGTTGTTGTTCCAGACTCGTCGCTCTTTTACCGACCGCATCTGGCCAAAGCGAGAATCGACAGCCACCAGCTCATCGAGAGTGGAGACCGTTCCGGTATTCAGCCAGTAATCAGCCTCAAGCGCAACCGGCCAGACCGCTTCGATAGTAAGCGGCACGCTTCCGGTTCCGGGCAGATCACGCCATTGGTACAAGGCTCCGGCGTCACGGAGCATGGCCGCCACGTAGCTGCCGCCCGCCGGAACATACCACGAATCCTTCACCGGCAGGCCGGTCAACACGGTCGGACGATTCGACAAGTTGCGGGAAAGCGCGGCGATCTTCAGGTACGAAGATTCAATCGCGGCAAACTGCTCACGGGCAAGCTCCTCCTTGCCGACGAGCGCTCCGAAAAGCTTGATCCACTCCGCCCGGCCAAGCGGCGAAGACTCAAGCCATTCGGCCACCACAAGCACCGGGACGTTCATCTGAACAAGCGCCTGGTAACCGGCTTTTCGGGTTGAGGGCAGAGCAGGTGCGCACACAAGATCCGGATCGAGCGCAAGAAGCGCCTCCTGATCGGGGCTGAACGGCATACCGATCTCCGTAACCTTCCCCTCCGCAATACGCTGCCTCAGTGACGGAGTATTGACCAGCTCTGACCGGGAGACTCCGGCAATTCGACCGGTTTGGTCAAGCAAATCGAGAAAACCGGCATGCGTGGTTGAAAACACGGCAATCCGCCTGACCGGCGTGTGAATAACCATGTAACCGGCAAAACCCGATGGCTGAGGCTTGCCCTCCGGAAGCAGGAGGTATCGAAGCGTGTCAGGGTAAGCTTCCTGACCAGACATGATTTCAACGACAGTAACCTCGCCCCGACGAAAAAGCCTGAAGCGTCGGGCATACCCGATAGAGCCCTTGAGAGAATCCGGAGCAAACGCCACGCTCGTCGAATGCTTTTTCCCCTCGGAAGGCGTGCCGCATCCCGTGAGCGATGCTGCCTGCAACAGGATGGCGCCAAGAACCGGTAGCGCCGCCAAACCACGGATGCTTCTGTAGAATCGTTGCATCACCGGTCAATCGAGATATTCAACAAACTGCTCGAACTCCTCACGCGGGGGAAACGAGATTGCGCCTGCCGCGCACTCCTGTTCACAAGCCGAACAGAGCACGATGCACCGGAAAGGATTGGCCACCTCCATTTTCGGTCGCCGCCGCAGCCCCTCCTCCGCTTTTGCCGAAGCGAAAACATCCTTCGGGCAATAGTTATAGCATGACAGACAACTGTTGCACAGATCGGCATCGATCACCGGATACCAGGCAATCTCTGCGCGAGGAACGGTCAGCCGCCGCCTTCTTCTTTCACTCTTGTCGTTCATAAAAATCCTGACTTGATAATTTCGTCAGCCCTCCCGCCACTACCACACAATGGCAGGAGGCCCTGACGGAGAAACTGAAATGGTTAGAAAGAGACCCTGATTCCACCACCGGTAAATCCGGCGAACTGATGCAGAAAAGGGCGTGACCGGTCGAAGCCGATCTGAATCGAACGGGTGAAAAAAAGAAGAGAGCACTGCGCTCTGTGCAGAATGAGCGGAAGTGCCAAAGGAAGAGATAAGAATTTTGGCCATCCATGTAGCTGTTATCAGTGAAAAAAGCCGATAAACTGATCTACAGGATTCTGTTCAGGCACGGTGAACCATAAAAGAGAAACAACGGAAAACCGCAACGGCCAACCCAAAGCAAAACCACAGCCCAACCCGGCTGAAACACAACCGAAAGCAAGGCTCAAGCCTTACCGCAGTTTGCGGCCTGATGAGCAAGTGCCGAGACGAAAAATGGGTGAAGCACGATTTTCACATGAATCTTTGCCTGAAGACTATAAACCCGTAGTCTTTTATTGGTGCAAATGCATGACCGGCAGGTCTCCTGACTTTCACGGCATCGAGCGCCCCCAAACCTTCCCGCCGTTTTCCGTGGAGGAAAACCGGCAGTGACCTGAAAGCCCGCCTTGCGCATCCGTGTGGCCACGGAATCTGCCCGGCGGTTAACCGTTGTACAGTTGCGGGTACAGTGTACGAATCTCACGTACTTCCCTATTCTCCGGCTTTTAAGCCGGCACCTGTCATGGCGAGAAAGAACTTGTTAATGGTCTTAAATACCGAATCTTTTTCTGATTTGCAA
>DRSQ01000083.1 GCA_011372505.1 Chlorobaculum parvum
AGCACGCGGCATGGAAAAGGAAGCGCAGAAATCAAAAATGATCGGATCGCGAGGCGAGTTTCTGGTCGCCATCCAAATGGCACTCGTGGCGCTCTACCTCTTCGTGCCCGAATGGCCCGATCTGCGAGGTGATGCGATGTACGAGCAACTCACGCTTCTGCGCCGGGGCAGCCTTGTGACAGGCGTGCTCATCGCCGTCGCGCTCGGCATCGGCGGCTCGCTCACCATCCGGCGCTACCTCACGCCGCTCCCCTACCCGGTCGATCACAGCAAGCTGGTCGATACCGGCGTGTACGCACTCGTACGCCACCCGCTTTACAGCTCGCAACTCTTCGCCGCCACCGGATGGGCGGTGTATTCGCTGAGTCTCTCGCACCTCATGGTGACGATTGTGGCCGCGCTCTTTTTCAACTACAAAGCGGGAAAAGAGGAGACCTGGCTCACCGAACGCCACCCCGAATACCACGACTATGCAGCAAGGGTCGGCAAGTTCGTGCCAGGTTTGGGAAAGGTGAAAGCTTAGCCGTTTTCACCAAATCGGTCAGATCAGTCCAATCTGACTGATCCGACCGATCTTGCTCAATTGCCTTTCACGCACCGCACCGACAAGCCCAAGCCTTGCGCGACGCTGACCCGCTGCATTTTCCCGCCCGCTTTGCTGATTTCCCGATTCCAGGCGTCGAACTCACCCGATGGCGTTGCCGTCCAGAAAAAGGCGGCCTGCCCCTTGCCAAAGAAAAATCCGAGGCAGTTGCGGCTTCCGGTGAAGGCGGTCTCGAAGCCTTGACCGTCGGTCGCCGCTTCGAGTTTCCGCCACTCCTCGTCGGTTGGCACGCGCCAGCCATTGGGCGCGAGGCCACGCGGATCAGCAACGGCAAACCAGTTATAAAGCCGCCCGTCGGCTGGTTCATTGCCGTAGTCGCAGTACGCGCCCTCCTGCTTGGAGATCGCGTCGTTCCACTCTTCGACGCTGCGCGCATGACGAATCTGATCGCCGTTGCGGTAATGAGTGACAGAGAGATTTTCGGCCATCCATACCTGCTTGCCAATCGTCAGGGTTTTGACGGCATCATCACGCTTCGTACAGCCAGCAAGCAGCGCAAGCATGGCGAACAGACAGGTCAGGTGGTGGATGTGTTTGGTTATCGAGTTCATTGGAAGAGAAAATGGGCAGAGTGGACTTTGTGGACAAATGTGAGAAATGGACAAACACGGACAATGTAAGAGAAGGCCGGTTCTTCCAAATGCTTCGGCTTTTTTATACCATAAAAAAAGTACTTCCCTGCCAATCTCTAAATCCTGAACCATCATGAAAAAGATAGCAGTCATTCTTGCGGGATGCGGCGTGTATGACGGGTCGGAAATCCACGAGGCAGTGCTGACGCTTCTGGCACTCGACCGGGCCGGGGCCGAGGCGATCTGCTTCGCGCCCGACATCGACCAGCACCACGTCATCAACCATCGCACCGGCGAACAGATGAACGAAACCCGCAACGTGCTTACCGAGTCGGCCCGCATCTGCCGCGGCGCGATCAGCAACCTGGCCAGTATTGACGCCAGCGTCTTCGATGGCCTCATCATTCCAGGCGGTTTCGGCGCGGCCAAGAACCTCTGCAACTACGCCTTCAAGGGCGCGGAGTGCCAGGTAAACGACCAGGTAGTCGCCGCCGTCCAGAGCTTCCACAAGGCGGGCAAGCCGATTGGCTTCCTCTGCATCGCGCCGGTCATCGCGGCAAAGCTGCTCGGCTACGAGGGTGTCGAGCTGACCATCGGCAGTGATGCGGCGACGGCGGCGGACATCGAAGCGATGGGCGCGAAACATGTTCAGGCTTCGGTCGAACAGGCCATCGTCAGCCCCGGCACGAAGATCGTCAGCACACCAGCCTACATGCTCGGCCCAAACATTGGAGCAGTGGCAAAAGGCATCGAGGCGCTGGTGAACAAGGTGGTCGAACTTGCGTGAATCGGGTTTCAAGATCAGTCAGATCGGACTGATCCCCCATCACTCCTTCTCGTACGGCACGCCAACCTCTTTCGGCGGGGTGGCCTTACCGACGAAACCGGCGAGCACGAGCAGCGTAATAATATAGGGCAGCGACTGCACGAGCTGTGAGGGCAGCCAGCCCGACGGCAGCCACATCGAGAGCGCTTCGGCGGAGGCGAAGAGCACGCTCGCCAGCGCTGCACCGGCGGGCGACCACTTGCCGATGATCATCGCGGCCAGCGCAATGTAGCCGCGCCCGGCGGACATGTTGTCCGTGAAGCTGTGCTGCTGGAAGACAAGGAACGCCCCACCAAGCGCGGCCAGCGCGCCGGAGATGAGCACACCGGAATAACGCAGCTTCCGCACGTCGAGGCCCGCCGTCTCGACCGCCTCGGCGCTCTCACCCGCCGCGCGGAGCCGCAGGCCGTACGGCGTCCGGAACAGCACGAACTGTCCCAGCACCACCGAAAGCACCGCGATGACAAACAGCGGATCAAAGAGCGGCATAACCGATTCCATCCCGGCAATCCGGGGCGAGTTCATCGCACTGCCGAAAAGCAAACCGAGACTGAAGCGGGTCGCGCCCATGACGAGAATGTTGATCGCAATGCCGCTGACGATCTGGTTGGCCCGAAGCGTAATCGTTACGAAGGCGTGCAGGAGCGACACGATCAGCCCGAGTACGATGGCCAGACCGACGCCTGCCCAGGCCGATCCGGTCAGGTGCTGACCGAGCATCGCCCCGAACGCTCCGGCGAGAATCAACCCCTCGAGGGCCAGATTGATAACGCCGCCCCGCTCCGAAAAAACCGCCCCCATCGACGCAAAAAGATAGGGCACCGAAATCCTGAGCACCTGCAAAATGAAAACAACGGATAAACTCTCCATAAAACTCGGGGGTTGAACGCTATTCCGACTTTTCCGAACGGTTTTTTTCTATTAAATTCAAGACTTGAAAAAATACCTTTCCGAAGCCTTTTTTTCATAATCTTTAACTGTTTTTTCGGGTCAACCAATCAAGAACAACATGCCGAATTCGCACGCTAACGAAGAATCCGCCGCAGCCAAGCAATACATTTACAGTTTTGCTGGCGGCAAAGCAGAAGGTGACGCTTCCATGAAAAACCTCCTCGGAGGCAAAGGCGCAAACCTAGCTGAAATGGCCAACATCGGACTCCCCGTCCCTCCCGGCTTCACCCTCTCCACCGAGGTCTGCACCTACTACTACGATCATCAGAAATCCTACCCCGCAGGACTCTTCGACACCGACATTCCGGCAGCTCTCAAAAAAGTCGAAGACTACCTCGGCAAGAAGTTCGGTGACCCCGAAAATCCGCTCCTCGTCTCGGTCCGCTCCGGCGCTCGCGCCTCGATGCCCGGCATGATGGACACGATCCTCAACCTCGGCCTCAACGATACGACCGTCGAAGGGCTGGCCCGCAAATCGGGCAACCCCCGCTTCGCCTGGGACTGCTACCGCCGCTTCGTCTCGATGTACGGCGACGTGGTACTCGACCTCAAACCGGCTGACAAAAAGCAGATCGATCCTTTCGAGGAGATTCTCGAACAGAAAAAAGAGGAGCTCGGCATCAAGCTCGACACCGAGTTTGAGGTCGATGACCTGAAAGACCTCGTGGCCCGCTTCAAAAAAGCGATCCTCGACAAGACCGGCAAAACCTTCCCCGAAGACCCGAAAGAGCAGCTCGAAGGCGCCATCGGCGCGGTGTTCAACAGCTGGAACAACGACCGCGCGATTGTCTATCGCAAGCTGAACCACATCCCCGGCTACTGGGGCACGGCCTGCAACGTTCAGGCGATGGTGTTCGGAAACATGGGCGAAGATTGCGGTACCGGCGTGGCTTTCACCCGCGACGCCGCCGCTGGCGACAACATTTTCTACGGCGAGTTCCTCATGAACGCGCAGGGCGAGGATGTGGTGGCCGGAACCCGCACGCCGCTCAAGATCGCCGAGCTCGCCGAGGGCAAACCGAAGATCTACAACCAGCTCGAAGAGATTCGCTCGATCCTCGAACAGCACTACCGCGACATGATGGACATCGAGTTCACCATCGAGAACGACAAGCTCTTCATGTTGCAGTGCCGCGTCGGCAAACGCACCGGCCTGGCCGCCATCAAGATCGCCGTTGACATGTTCAACGAGGGCCTGATCGACGAAAAAGAGGTGCTTCGCCGTATCGAGCCCGAGCAGCTCAACCAGCTTCTCCGCCCGGTCTTCGACCTCAACGAAAAGAAAGCCGCCATCGACGGCGGACGCCTGCTCGCCACCGGTCTGAACGCTGGCCCCGGTGCAGCCACAGGCCGCGTCTATTTCAATGCCGACGACGCGATGGAGGCCAACGAGCGCGGTGAAGAGGTAATTCTGGTCAGGATCGAAACCTCGCCTGAAGATATCAAAGGCATGAACGCTGCCGAGGGCATCCTCACCGAGCGCGGTGGCATGACCTCCCACGCAGCTCTCGTCGCCCGCCAGATGGGCAAGGTGTGCGTTGCAGGCTGCGGCGCGCTCCGCATCGACTACAAGGCCGGCGAAATGCGTGTTCCGGGCAAGGAGTTCGTCATCAAGGAGGGCGAGTACCTCTCCATCGACGGCACCACGGGTGAGGTGATCGCCGGTGAGGTCAAGACCAAGAACTCCGAAATCCTCGAAGTGCTGATCGACAAAACCCTCAGCCCCGAGGACGCCCCGACCTACAAGATTTACGACCAGCTCATGCAGTGGGCCGACAAGTACCGCAAGCTCCGCATCCGCACCAACGCCGACCAGCCCGACCAGGCTGAAGTCGCCGTCACCTTCGGCGCGGAAGGCATCGGTCTGTGCCGTACCGAGCACATGTTCTTCGGTGGAGACCGCATCGACGCCATGCGCGAGATGATCCTCGCCGACGACCTCGCGGGCCGCAAGGTAGCGCTCGACAAGCTGCTCCCCTACCAGCGCGACGACTTCTACGGCCTCTTCAAGGCGATGGGTTCCAAACCGGTCACCGTCCGCCTGCTCGATCCGCCGCTTCACGAGTTCCTGCCGCACACCGACAAAGAGATCGAGGAGCTGTCGGGCAAAATCGGCAAGAGCGTCGCAGAGATCAAGAGCCGTATCGAGAGCATGCACGAGTTCAACCCAATGCTCGGTCTGCGCGGCTGCCGCCTCGGCATCCTGCACCCGGAGATCATCGTCATGCAGGTGCAGGCGATCATCGAAGCCGCCTGCCGCATCAAGCAGGAAGAGAAGCTCAACATCGTGCCTGAAATCATGGTGCCGCTGGTCTCGAACGTCAAGGAGTTGGAAATCACCAGCGAGGTGATCCACAAGACCGCCCGCAGCGTCATCGCCAAGCAGAGCGTCGGCGTCAAGTATCTGGTCGGCACGATGATCGAAGTGCCACGTGCCGCGGTCACCTCGGCCCAGATCGCCAAGGCCGCCGACTTCTTCAGCTACGGCACCAACGACCTCACCCAGATGGGTCTCGGCATGAGCCGCGACGACTCTGGCCAGTACCTGCCGCTCTACCAGCAGCAGGAGATATTCGCACGCAACCCGTTCGAGAGCATCGACATGGACGGCGTAGGCCGCCTGGTCAGCATCTCGGCGGAAGAGGGCCGCTCGGTCAAATCCGACCTCAAGCTCGGCATCTGCGGCGAGCACGGCGGCGACCCTGCCTCGGTCGAGTTCTGCCACAAAACCGGCCTGAACTATGTTTCGTGCAGCCCGTACCGCGTCCCGATCGCACGCCTCGCAGCAGCCCGCGCTGCACTGCTCTGATTCAGCGAACAGCAATATTTCAACGAAAAAAAGCGGCTCTCAACGGGCCGCTTTTTTATAGGCTTATAACGAATCTGAGCTTTCCACCGTTACCCGTTAACAAAAAAAGACCTGGCACAAAAAGTTGACTGCCAGCCAGCGCCTAAACAATGCAATAGTTCGCTCTCTAAAAATGTGACTGCCCTTGAGACTGCCTGTGCTGGGTAACTCGAAGCACTTCCTTAATTTGTGTGATTTGTATTCTTAAGTATCTCGCCGAACAGTTATCTTTCAAAGCAGAGATAACACCGGGAGGGAATTATGAACGCCGAAACGAAGGTCATCAAGCACAAATTATCAGTCCTGGAATTGGCCGAAGCGTTGGGCAACGTCTCTGCTGCATGTCGTCAACGAGGCGTGTCACGCCCCCAGTTCTACGACTACAAACGGCGGTTCCAGACTCATGGCATGGAAGGCCTGCGAGACCTACCGCCTATCGCCAAGCATCACCCAAATGCCACCCCACCTGAGACCGTAGAGAAAATCAAGGGATTGGCCATGACTCATCCGAGCAGAGGCCCGAGTTATCTGGAGTCCTTGTTGAAAACAGACGGTATTCAGGTCAGCTTCGTGACCATCCAGAAAATCCTTGAGCGAGAAGGCCTCGGAAGTCGCTATGATCGGTGGCTGGCCATTGAAAAGCGCCAGGCAGAACAACCGATCGAATTGACTGCCGAACAGATCGCATTCATCGAAAAGCAGAATCCTCAGTTCAAGGAGCGTCATGTTAAAAGCGGCAAGCCCGGAGAACTGCTCAATCAGGATACCTTCTTGGTCGGC
>DRSQ01000084.1 GCA_011372505.1 Chlorobaculum parvum
AGAAGGGCGCCATGCGCGGCGTCATTTCAACATCGACCGACGATGTCGAGGCGCTGAAAGCAAAGGCGCTCGCCATCCCGGAAATGACCGGCCTCGATCTGGTCAGCACGGTCACGACCGGTGAGAGCTACACGGTCGATAATGAGGAAGCGAGCTACCACGTCGTCGCTTTCGATTACGGCATCAAGACCAACATCCTTCGCCAGCTTAAAGCCGAAGGGTGCCGCGTCACGGTGATCACCGCCAAAACCACCGCCGAAGAGGTGCTTGCGCTGAATCCGGATGGCGTCTTTCTCTCCAACGGCCCCGGCG
Source organism: Chlorobaculum parvum (assembly GCA_011372505.1). GTDB lineage: Bacteria > Bacteroidota > Chlorobiia > Chlorobiales > Chlorobiaceae > Chlorobaculum > Chlorobaculum parvum_B. The sequence goes on from DRSQ01000084.1 coordinate 313, forward strand.
ATCCGTTCGCAGTCACCTACGCCATCGACACCATCCGTGAGCTGGCCGCTCGCAACAGCAAGCTGCCGATCTTCGGCATCTGCCTCGGCCACCAGCTCTTGTCGCTGGCCTTCGGCGCGAAGACCTACAAGCTCAAATTCGGCCACCATGGCGCGAACCATCCGGTCAAGAACCTGTTGAACAGCACCATCGAAATCACCTCGCAGAACCACGGATTTGCAGTCGAGATGGACACGCTGCCCGGCGACCTTGAACTGACCCACAAGAACCTCTACGACCTCACCGTCGAGGGAGTCAGGCATCGCGAACTGCCCTGTTTCTCGGTGCAGTATCACCCCGAAGCCGCCCCCGGCCCGCATGATTCGCACTACCTCTTCAAGGAGTTCACCGAACTGATGGACACCGCAAAAAACTGACCTGTACTTACCGGTTGGGATTCCGCACAGACAATCCCAACCGGTAAATACCCCCATATTCTTCTACAAACATCCTGTTCCGCCTTTAAAGAGATTACTTTATATATCCGCATACCACTCAAAAAAAACACACATCAGGGAACTCCGGTAGTATTTACTTTGTTCTAAGTTTTCTGATAAGTTTCATTGAAAACAGAAGGATGACTGTTGTAACCTGTTCCAGCGGCACCTGTTTTCAAAAAGTGTGTTAAAAACACATAGGTTTGTAAAACCAGATTTACAGTCATTTACGTAGTACCAATCCACCACAACCAAACGGAGAAAGTTATGAAACAGATCACAAGAATGGCAACACTTGGCGTGTTCCTGCTCGCAGGCCTCAGCGGTACTGCTCTTGCCAATGGGACAAGCGCCCCCGAGCCTGAGCCAATCCGTTACATGCCACCGCCGCCGCCACCGGCTCCCGCTCCTGCTCCAGTGGTCGATACTTGCGAGCCCGGCGCGTATATCAGTGGCTCTGTAGGTATTGGCCTTCCGGAAGACACTAAAACCGATAATCTCGGTGATCAAGAGATGGATACTGGCCTTGCCCTGAATGGTGCCATCGGCTATGATTTCGGCGGAGCCCGACTGGAAGCCGCTGTTGGTTACCAGAAGCATGATTTTAAAGATGTTGATGAGGACATCTCTTTGCTGACCGTCATGGCTAACGCCTACTATGATATCGACACCGGCTCGGACATCACGCCGTACATCATGGCAGGTGCTGGTTGGGCGCATGCAGATATGTCATGGGATGAGACTGATGACGTTTTTGCTTGGCAGGTCGGAGCGGGTCTTGGCTTTAAAGTCGCCGAGTGCACGACGCTTGACTTGGGATACCGGTACCTGAAGCCAGACAAAATCGATTCCAAGGACGCCCCGGGAAAAATGAAATTGGCTGTTCACAACATCATGCTTGGGCTCAGGTATAACTTCTGACGCAAGCCGAAACGATCATTACGAATCAAAACCGGAAGCAGCAATTGCTTCCGGTTTTTTTGTTGCCTCTCTCGAAATTCTGCCAAGAAAGCTTGATGAGCCTTCATTCTGTCGCTTGCCAAAAGCATTTAGGCTTCTTTGAAATGTTTTTTTGGATAAGTTTCAGTAAGAACTGAAAGGTGTTTTTTTTTGAAAAGCATTTTCAGTAATCTCTGTAGTAACGTTCACCACAACCAAACGGAGAAAGTTATGAAACAGATCACAAGAATGGCAACGCTTGGCGTGTTCCTGCTTGCTGGCGTCAGCGGTACTGCTCTTGCCAATGGGACAAGCGCCCCGGAACCAGAACCAATACGCTACATGCCGCCACCACCGGCACCGATGCCAGAACCGGTTGTCGAAACCTGCGAGCCCGGCCCGTACATCAGCGGTTCTGTCGGCATCGGCATCCCGGAAGACGTTGAATATCAGGACGGCCACAAAGAAGAAATGGAATCCGGTGTTGCATTTAATGGTGCTATCGGTTACGACTTCGGAGATGCTCGACTTGAAGCTGCGGTCGGCTATCAACAGCATAATTATAAAGTCGATGACGACGAGGATCTTTCTCTTTTGACCGTTATGGCCAATGCTTATTATGACATCGACACCAATTCAGACATCACGCCGTACCTCATGGCTGGCGCTGGTTGGGCTCATCTCAGCGCTTGGGACGAGGACGATGACGTTTTTGCATGGCAAGTCGGTGCAGGACTTGGCTTTGAAGTCGCAGAATGCACGACGCTCGACCTGGGATACCGGTACCTGAAGCCGAGTAAATTTGATCTCGGTGACAGGCAATGGGTTGACCAAAAATGGGCGGTTCACAACATCATGCTTGGGCTCAGGTATAACTTCTGACGCAAGCCGAAACGATCATTACGAATCAAAACCGGAAGCAGCAATTGCTTCCGGTTTTTTTGTTACCCTCCTCTTTATTTCAATGCCAAACTAAGTTCACCTTCGCGATGCGGTAAACCGGGCTGAGCGCATTAACGGCTCAAATGTTTATATTAAGTTTTTGTTCCAAATCGATTTTCAACACAAAGACGCCTGACTGGCAACGCTTGGTTCATGAAAAAACGACTCTTCACGCCGGGACCGACGCCGGTACCGGAAAATGTCATGCTTCGCATGGCCGAACCCATCATTCACCACCGGAATCCTGAATTCATGGAGATTCTTGAGCGGGTGCATCTGGATTTGCAGTACCTGTTCAGAACAACCCAGCCGGTCGTAGTGATGACCTGTTCCGGCACAGGCGGCATGGAAGCAGGCATTTCGAGCCTGTTCACCCGAGGCGACAAGGTCATCACTGTCAACGGTGGCAAGTTCGGTGAACGGTGGGGCGAGCTGGTGCGCATCTTCACCGGCAACTGCGTCGAAGAGACCGTCGCGTGGGGTTCGGCAATTTCGCCAGAACGCATGGTTGAACTGCTGAAGGAAAACCCGGATGCGATGGGCATCTGCATCACCCATTCGGAGACCTCGACCGGTACGGCTTCTGATGTGAAGGCGCTCTGCGCGGCAATCCGCGAGCACTCCGATGCGCTGATTCTGGTCGATGGCATCACGGCAATCGGAGCGCACGAGTTCCACTTCGACGACTGGGGCGCGGACATCTGCATCACCGGTTCGCAGAAGGGGCTGATGATGCCGCCCGGCCTAGCGCTGGTGGCCATTTCGGAACGCGCCCGTGATGTGATCAACAACCGCGAGGGGCAGCCGCAGTTCTACCTGAGCCTGAAGAAGGCGCTCAAGTCGCACGCAGGCAATGACACCCCGTTCACGCCCGCCGTGTCGCTCATCATCGGCCTTGACGAAGCGTTGCAGATGGTGCGCACCGAGGGGGTCGAAAATGTGTGGAAGCGCCACGAGCAGCTTGCCGCGGCGTGCCGGCTCGGCTGCCAGGCGCTCGGCATGGAGCTGTTCAGCGCCTCGCCATCGTACGCCGTCACGGCGGTGTGGCTGCCCGAGGGGGTTGACTGGAAGCAGTTCAACAACACGCTGAAGATCGAGAACGGCATCACGGTCGCCGCCGGGCAAGACAAGTACAAGGGCAAAATCTTCCGGATTTCGCATCTCGGCTACTACGACGAGCTCGACATGCTCACCGTCATCGGCGGACTGGAGCGCACGCTCGGCATGATGAAGATTCCGTTCGAGACCGGCGCTGGCGTGAAAGCCGTGCAGCAGGCGTTTGCGGAAGCGTAACTCAAAACGTTGACCGGGCCGCTCATGGCAACGGACAAACAGGTTGCGCTGGTCTTTCTGGCCTCCGAAGGCGGCGTTGACGGCGCAAAGTCGATCTACGGCGACACCGACCCTTCACTCCTCAAGCGGTGGCTCGACAAGGGCATGGGCAGCATCATCAAGCGCACCCAGTTCGCCATTCCGCCACTCGCGCTGATGATTCTCGCATCCATTGAAGTGCCCGGCGTGCAGCAGACCATCTGCGACCTGCGCTTCGAGGAGTTCCCGTTTGACAAGCGTTGGGATCTGGTCGGCATCAGCGTCCAGACCGGCATGGTCTCGAAAGCCTTCGAGCTGGCCGACCAACTGCGCAAGCGCGGCATTCCAGTGGTGCTCGGCGGGCCGCACGTCACCATGTTCCCCGACTCCTGCCACCCCCACGCCGACTCCCTTGTGCTCGGCGAAGCGGACGACCTCTGGGCCGACGTGCTCCGCGACCTGACCTCAGGCGATCTCAAACCGGAGTACCGTGCCGACACCGTACCCGACCTGTCGCTCCACCGCCCGGTCAGCCGCGCCCTGCTCAAACAGAGCCGCTACTTCACCACCAACCTCGTGCAGACCGGACGCGGCTGCCCCTACCAGTGCGACTTCTGCAACGTGCACGTACTGAATGGACGCGTGCTGCGCCAGCGCCGGATCGACCACCTCGTCGATGAGGTGCGCCGCTTCAGCCGCGACGACAAGCGCATCTTCTTTTTCGTTGACGACTCCATCAACGGCGATCCGACCTTCGCGCAGGAGCTTTTCAGCAAGCTGATTCCGCTCAAGATCACCTGGTTCGGCCAAGCCACCACGGCGCTTGGCCAGCAGCCGGAGCTGCTCGACACCTTTGCACGCTCCGGTTGCCGAGCGCTTCTGGTCGGAATCGAAAGCATCGAACCATCGAGCCGCCGGGCGCACCGCAAAACGCAGAACCGAACCGGCGAGCTTGCGGCAAACATCCGCGCAATCCGCGAAAGCGGCATCTGTCTTTACGGAAGCTTTATTTACGGCCTCGACGGCGACACGCTCGCCACCCCGGCGGCAATCCTCGATTTCATTCGCGAGACCCGGCTCGACGTACCCGGCATCAATACCCTCCGCCCCATTCCCGGCACGAAGGTGTTCGACCGACTTCGCGATGAAGGCCGTCTGCTTTTCGACGCCGACGACCTGACCGCCTTCCGCTACACCTTCGGCCAGGAGATGCTCTACCGCCCGAAAAACATCCAGCTGCCCGAGTTCATCGAAAGCTACTCCGAGCTGACCCGCAAGGTCTTTAATATCGGCAACGCCGTCCGGCGAGGTATCAACGCTCCCGGCATCAACGCCGCCGTGCTCCTCTTCAACCTCTTCTACACGCACCTCTACCGCCTGTCGAGAAACGACCTGCGAAAACAGCTCGAAACCCTGCGCAGCGCATAAAAGTCTGCGATAACTCCGATTCAACAGCATCGTAACATCAAACAAAAAAATGTCTTGAGGATTTTGAGCGATAGCTGATTATGATTAAAATGAAGTTTGATTTATTTTACCTGACAAACTCCAACGACAACACCAATATTTCAAGGAGACTATTATGAAACGTTTTCTGCCCCTGCTGACGCTCGGCCTCATTGTTCTCGGCGGCTGCGGCCTGGAAAATCCCCCGGAAAAATTAGCCGAGGAAATCGAAGAAGCGAAAAACCCCACCGAAGAAGCTGCTCCTGCAGCAACCGAAGAAGCCGCTGCTCCGGCTGAAGAGGCTGCAGCTCCAGCTGAAGAGGAACTCACTCCCGAACTGGCAGCCGGCAAGGAAGTTTATGATGCAAGCTGCGCCATGTGCCACGACAGCGGCATGATGAATGCCCCGAAACCGGGCGACAAGACCGCCTGGGAACCCCGCCTTGCACAGGGCATGGATGCCGTCATGAAGCATACAATCGAAGGCCTCAACGGTATGCCGGCGAAAGGCGGCAATCCTGCACTGACTGACGAGCAGCTCCAGAATGCTGTAGACTACATGTTGCTCGGAGTTAAGTAAGCTCAAGCTTTTTTGTACACGTCGCGAAGCCGGGATTTTCCGGCTTTGCGCTTTTTTGAGCCTCACTCCACTCCCTTCATTTCAAACACTGAAAAGATTTGGAGGTCAGCGCTCAAATTGATAACATAGGTATCGATAGATAACTATCCGCTCATGTAACATAACCTCAACGGAGAAAGAACTATGTCCCGTTTTGTTTCTGCAGCCCTTGTCGGCGCTGCTCTTCTGATCTCCGGCAATGCGTTCGCTTACGACGCTGCTGCCGGCAAAGCCACCTATGATGCAAGCTGCGCCATGTGCCACAAAACCGGCATGATGGGCGCTCCTAAAGTCGGCGATAAAGCCGCATGGGCACCTCACATCGCCAAAGGAATGAATGTCATGGTTGCCAATTCGATCAAAGGCTACAAAGGCACCAAAGGCATGATGCCGGCTAAAGGCGGCAACCCGAAACTAACCGACGCTCAGGTCGGCAACGCTGTGGCCTACATGGTCGGCCAGAGCAAGTAAGTCATATCTCTGTATAGAGCAGAAAACGGGAGGCAACTCCCGTTTTTGTTTTCAGGCGCTTGCCCCTCCGGTGAGCCGATTATTTTTTATCTTCATTCTCATCGAACACGAAGAGCTCACCAAGCGTAACGATTCATGGACAGTGAATATCTCGGCTACGCGGCAGGCATCCTGACCACCGTAGCCTTTCTTCCCCAGGCAGTGCAACTGATCCGCACACGCCAGGCCCGTGACATCAGCCTGACTTGGGCGGCAACCATGACTGCTGGCGTCTTCTTTTGGCTCTGTTACGGCGTCGCCAAGCAAAGTGTTCCCATGATTTCGGCCAACGGCATCACGCTGCTTCTGCTGCTGGTCATTCTCTTTATCAAACTCCGGTATCAGGACGACGCCGATACCGGTGAGCAATAACGCAATCTGCAATATCCCCAGTCATGTCACGACTCTCCATCGGCTTCATCGGTACCGGACGCATCGCCCAGGCGCTGATCTCCGGACTTTCCCACGACCCGAACATGGTCATCTGCGGCTACGACAAATCACACGACGCCCTGCACTCGGTCGCCCTGCAATACAACGTTCAGGCCGAGGAGTCGCTCGAAGGGTTGGCGCGCGACGTGAGCATCATTATCCTCTCGGTCAAGCCCTACCAGATCGCCGAGGTGATGGGCGAGCTGAAGCATTCACTGCACGGCAAACACCTCATCATCAGCGTGGCAGCGGGCATTTCAACGAGCTTCATCGAAGCGAACGCCCCCGAAGGCGCGCGCGTCATCCGGGTGATGCCCAACACCCCGGCGTTCGTCGGCGAAGGCATGACCGCCCTCTGCAAAGGCGCGCACGCCACGGGCGATGACCTGTTAGCCGCGGAACGGATTTTCAACGCCATCGGCAAAACCGCCGTCATCGACGAAAGCGGCATGGACGCGGCCACGGCGGTCTCGGGCAGCGGCCCGGCCTACATGTTCCGCATCATCGACTCGCTGGCCGAAGGGGGCGAGGCGTGCGGGCTCAACCGCAAGACAGCGCAGTTGCTCGCCGCCCAAACCATGCTCGGCGCAGCCAAAATGGTGATGTCGGAACGAAAAAGCCCTGAGGAGCTGGTACGCGAAGTAACCACACCGGGCGGCACCACCGAGGCCGGACTGAAGGCAATGGATGAGAATGAAGCGCGAAAGGCGCTTGTGAAAACCGTCAAGGCCGCCGCAGCCCGTTCGAAGGAGCTGATGAAATAGCCCTCCCCACGCGCGCCTGCGGGGGCTCATCAAAAGCGTCGATGGATTGGAAGAAAGGGAAGCGCTGAGGCCCCCTCACACGCCAGCGAGTCCCGGCAGATGCAGCGCAATTTCCGGATGGTCGGTGATGATGCCGTCAACGCCAAGCCGACGCATCCGGAGCATCGCTTCGGGCGCATTGACTGTCCAGGCCACCACCTTGGCACCGAGAGCGTGCAGCCGCTCGACCAGCGCCTCATCGACCAGATCGAACCTCGGATTCACATACTCCGGCACAAACCCCAAACGCTCCGGAAATGAGTCAAAAACGGCAGGCTCCTCGACAAGCAACCCAAAGATCAGCTCTGGCCTGAGCGCCTTGGCCTCGCTCAGGATACGCTCATCGAACGACTGGAGCCGGATGCGCTTTTCGATCCCCGAAGCGGCAATGTCGCGCAGCACCAGCGCCGCGTACTCCGCTGGTGAGGGATGCGCGATGCCGTCGCGATCTGGCCATGATTTCACTTCGAGATTGTAGATCATCGCATCCGGACACCCAATTCGCTGAAGGTGCGCCTCCACGGTAGCGAACACCTCAGGCAGGAGCGGACGCGCCGCCATGACGCCTTGTTGAAGCGGAAAGCGCGGAGAAGCCACGCCACAATCGAACCGCGCGATCTCGTCACTGTTCATCGAATAAAGCCAGTGGCGCGCCGGGCCGCCAACGGAATTGGTCTCAATCCACGGATCGTGCGACACGACAATCCTTCGATCCCGCGAGACGCACAGATCGAGTTCGATGACGCAGCATCCAAGGTCAGCCGCCTTGCAGAACGCCTGAAGCGTATTCTCGGCAAAGAACGCTCTAGCCCCGCGATGAGCCTGGATTTCAATGGTCATAAGAACGGAAAAAGAAGCGTTCAAGCCAATGCCAGAGTGTCAAACCCGGCGCACGACTGGTCATCGAACGAAAGAGCGTATCCACATCGCCGTCAGAAACAATCCTGCCCGGCCGGATACAGACGATCAGGCATTCCTGTTTCCATTACCATTCCGGCAGGACTTGTGGGATGGAGACTTTTTGTTGCGTTTCTTCTGAAATTTCTTGCCATTAGACTTGGAGCCGTTGACCGAGACAGGCCCGTGAGTACCGTACAGTTCGGTGGGAGCGTTCTTGCGAGCTTTGTTGAATTTGTTCTTACGGTACTTCTTTTCAAGGTCGGCGTAGGGACTGGGAGGGTCCGGCGACGTGTTGAAATTATTGTAGTTAGGCTCGTCAAGAGCCTCATCAACCTCATCCAGGACCACGTCAGGATGAATCTTATTGTACAAGTTGGTCTGTCGTTTAGTTTACAAATCCTTGGGCGGTAAACAGCTTTTGATGTGTTTGCAGCAAGGGCTTACAATTTACAATTTCGGCAAAAAAAAGCAAGATAGCGTTTTCAGCTCCGCTGACTCAGAAACCGCTGCCCGCTTTTCCATTGATTGTTACTGCTGAAATTGTAAATTTCAGGATAGCAATAATATCACCTTAAAACTGGAGATCATCATGGACATTCGCCGACTGATCCTGGCCTTCATTCTGCCGCCCGCCGCCGTCATGAACAAAGAAGCCGGCACGATCATGCTCACCGGCATTCTCACCCTCTGGGGCTGGGTTCCCGGCGTAGTAGCTGCCCTCATCATGATCTCGCAGGAACAGCTCAAGCAAAAAGCCGAAGCCTGAGACCGGTCAGGTAGTTTGTTGTTTTCCTGTCTTCCAAACGAACAGGAAAACAGAAACATTGCCGGCAAAATATCCAACGCCCTCGAACTTTCGGGGGCGTTTGTGTTTTCATCCGGTCAGACACTCTGTGAGATAATCGAACATCCTGAACCCCCGCCCTAATTTCCCCCTAATCGAACGGCCCTATTCTGCAAAGACGAAACGCCATGGCGCTGCGAAGGCGCTGCGGGCAATTTCCATCCCGAAAAAAGATGCAGAACATCCTGATTATCGGCGCAGGGCCAGCCGGACTGACAGCCGCATACGAATTGTTGAAATCGAACCCCGACAGAAACGTAACCATACTCGAACGTACCGACAGAATCGGGGGCATTTCATGCACCATCGATTACAAAGGCAACAGAATCGACATCGGCGGACACCGTTTTTTTTCCAAAAGTGACCGGGTCATGGACTGGTGGATGGCGCGGATGCCTGTTCAGGGCAAGCCCTCGTCCGACGACAAACTGCTCGGCAGAGAGAAAAGCTGGAGTCCTGACGGTCCGGATCCCGAAACCATTGACCGGACACTCCTGATCCGCGACCGCCTCTCTCGGATTTTTTATCTGAGAAAATTCTTCGATTACCCGATTTCGCTGAAAGCCGAGACGCTCTTCAACCTTGGACTTGGCAGAACGCTCAAGGCCGGAATCGGCTATTTTTCGGCACAGATATTCAAAAACCGCAACGAGGAGTCGCTCGAAGAGTTCATGGTCAACCACTTCGGCAGACCGCTCTACGAGATGTTCTTCGAGGACTACACCCGGAAAGTCTGGGGAAAACACCCGAGCGAGATTTCCGCCGACTGGGGAGCGCAGCGCATCAAAACCCTCTCGCTCTCGACCGTGCTCTCCAGCGCTGTCAAAAAGCTCTTCTCCGCGAAAGGCCACAACGACCTCCGGCAGAAAGAGACCGACACGTCGCTGATCGAACAGTTCCTGTATCCAAAGCTCGGGCCGGGGCAGATGTGGGAGTGCCTGGCCGGCGACATCAGGGCGATGGGAGGAACGATTCTCATGAATCACAAGGTGGTCGATGTAGCGCTGGAGAATGGCCAGGTACAACGCGTGACGGCTGAATCGCCTGCCGGAAAAGCGGTGTTCGCCTGTGACGGCTGCATTTCGACAATGCCAGTCAAAGATATTGTCGCCGCGTTCAGCGGAACCCGCGTTCCTGCTGAAATCGGAAAGATCGCCGAAACGCTGCCCTATCGCGACTTCATGACGGTCGGCCTGCTGGTCAAAAAGCTGAAGATTTCAAACACGACGCGAACCAAAACCCGCAACGGGCTCGTGCCGGATACCTGGATGTACATTCAGGAGCGGGATGTGCAGCTATGCCGCCTGCAAATTTTCAACAACTGGTCGCCCTACATGGTAAAAGACCCTGAGACAGTCTGGATAGGGCTGGAGTACATGTGTTCGGAGCACGACAAAATCTGGAAAATGGACGATGCCGGATTCACGGCGCTGGCGGTCGATGAACTCTGTAAAACCGGCATCATCGAGCGCTCCGATGTGCTCGACAGTTGCAGGTTCAGAATCGAGAAAGCCTATCCGGCCTATTTCGGAGGATACCTGCGTTTTGAGGAGGTCAGGGGCTATCTTGATCAAATCCCCAACCTCTTCTGCATTGGCCGGAACGGCCAGCACCGTTACAACAATCAGGATCATTCGATGCTCTCCGCGTTCGAAGCCGTCAAGTGCATCAATGAAGGCAACAGCGATAAAACCGCCGTCTGGGAGGTCAACACTGAACATGACTATCACGAACACAAAGCGGAACCGGCTGACGGGAAAAAGTAAGGCGCTGCCAGAGTTCGCCAGATACACGCTGGCCAGCGCCCTGGCCCTGGCCGTGGATTACAGCACTTACCGGCTGCTGGTCACCAAGGGGCTCACAACCCTCCCGGCGAGCGCGGCAATCGGCTATTGCGCCGGGCTTGTGGCGGCCTATTTCATGATCACCAGAAAAGTCTTCAGCGACGGCTGGCTGACGCACCGCAAAAAGCTTGAGTTCACGCTGTTTGCTCTGAGCGGCCTCTTGGGAATAGGCCTCACCTACGGCACGGTAACGCTCGTAGTGGCCTTCGCGGGCAAACAGATGAATCTTGCAAAACTCATTGCTGTCGGAACCAGTTTCATCGGCGTCTATACCTTCAGAAAAACCATTGTATTCCGGAGAAAACATGTGTCAACCTCCTGATGAAGAGGGCTCAGGGATGAAAAAAGCGTTCACCACAGCCACCCTCTTCGCCTTGGCCATTACGCTGTTCAATGTCGCTCACTCGCTCTTTTTTGCCGGGGATTACGACTGGGATATGGACGCATTCCTCTACCTCGGCTCTCGCCTGAAGCACGGCGAACTGCTCTATGTTCATGACTTCGAAACAAAACTACCGTTCGTCCAGTACCTCTTTTTCATCCCCAGCGAACTCGGGGGAATCGGCGTCTGGAGAATCCTGAGCTTCGCCATCGCCGTCGCCTGTGGAGCCATCGCCTCACGGAGGCTGGCGTTGCACGCTTGTGATCAATGGCCTGAAAAGGGCTCGGTCACGCAACTCACGCTCTTGCTTCTGTCCGTGTTCCTGATGCTGCTCTATTCGCTGCCCGGCTCGCAATCCGCGCAGATCAGCATGGTGGCCGCCTCGGCAGCGTACCTTTCACTGGCCTTTTTTCTTACCCGCGCAAACGCGCCGAAGCCGGGGCGAAGCATCGTCATCACGGGCATTTTCTGGTCACTGGCCGTGCTGACAAGGCCGAACTATCTCTATCTGGCCATCCTGTATCTCTTGTTTCTCGCCTGGGACGGTGAGCGGAACAACCGGACGCGCGGATGGTTGAGCAGCAGCTCGCTGTTTTTTCTTGGCGCATCACTGCCGGTCATTGCGGTTTTCTTTCCCTATCTGACACGGCACAACGGAGCGCTGGTGCTTTTTGAAGGACTAAAAGCGCTCGCCCGGTACTCGCAAGGTTACAGAGTCAGCGGCCTGTTCATCAACCAGTTTCTGACCCTGCGTCTGCTGCTCTTCTCCGTAGTGCTTCTCATCGTCACGCTGCTGCCCGTCTCCCGGATTCTTCGCAAGCGGACGCGCCTCGAACCGCAGCTCCAAAAAGCCGCACTGTTTTCCGCGCTCTCAATCCTTCTGCTTGAGCTGAGTTTTCTGCGCACCTTTTTTCACCCCCACTACGCGATGATGCTGGCCCCTTACGCCACCGTCCTGCTCTTTTGCTTCATCGTCGAAACGTCGCCCTTCCCAAATCCCGCGTTTCGCGGGAGCGGCGGCGTCAAGACTCCAGCGGTGCTGCTCTCGCTTCTTGTCGCCCTGTCGGCCTATCGCGTAACAGACAACATCATCGGCATGGCGCAGTCCAGAGATATTTTCAGCGCCAACATCAATGACCGGCACATCGATGACCAGCTCTACCGGTTCCTGCAACAATCGAAAAAAGCCGGGCTCTCATTTCTGGTCGTCGAAGCGCCGATCTACCACATGCTGCTCGACGAACCGAGAATCGGCGACGGACACCCCGCGATTCTGCGCAGAGTGCTGTTACGCAAACCGGCGCTGGGCCCGATATCCGGCAATCGCCTCTTCTCTGCGGAAACGCAGCGCCATCCCTGCAACGCGCTTATCCTTTCGGGCAAAGACCTTATCATCAGCAAGCCCGGCTCCGTTTTCGACGAAAAATTCCGGCAATGCGCAGACCGGAAAGCGCACTACCACGAACTCCATCCACCAACGCTGGCCGGTTATCATATCTACCAGAAAACGAGTGCCGGAATGCAACCGGACTCTCCATGACGAGCCGGTTTGCCACTGCATGGTCTGACCAATCCCATCTTTTTGCTTACTTTCTCGTTGCAGCACTGATCGATCAACCCTCAACCGTCCCCCATGTCTCCAGTGAGCCTCCAGCGCATCATCGGCATCGATTTCGGCACCAAGCGCATTGGCCTTGCCAAAAGCGATCCGCTCGGCATGTTTGCCCAGCCGGTGGGGACGTTCGATATTGAAGGCTTGCTCGGGGCACTGTCGAAGATTCGGAATGAGGAAGGCATCGAGCTGATCGTGGTGGGCTATCCGCTAAGCGACAAGGGGAAGGAGAACCGCATGACCTCGGTGGTGGATCGATTCATCAAAGAGCTTCATGAAGCGCTACCAGGCGTTCCGGTTGAGACGATGGATGAGCACCGGTCGTCGCGCTCGGCGATGAAAATTCTTGCCGGTTCGGGCAAGAGCCGCAAAAAGCGAAACGAGAAGGGGCGGCTCGACACGGCAGCGGCTTGCCTGATTCTACAAAGCAGGCTGGACAGCCGCGCCTGACAAGCACTCGCACCGTCTGTGCGAGATTTTAGGTTTAACTTTTCAAGCAGGCTTCTGTATCTTTACCTTTGGGCATCCCGATAGACTGCTGCCCGTCATTTTCCTTCTCACGCATAACTGACCACTGTTCCTCCATGACCAATTCGGAAACCCTCGCGATGTTCAAATCGAGCGGCGCTTTGCTCGATGGCCATTTCAAACTCACCTCGGGCCGCCACAGCAACTCTTACTTCCAGTGCGCCAAGGTGTTGCAGTACCCGGAGTACCTTTCGGCAATCTGTAGCGAAATTGCGTCTCAGTTCAGGGACTCCGGCATCACGACGGTAATTTCACCCGCTATCGGCGGCATTGTTGTCGGGACGGAAGTCGGGCGTCAACTCGGCCTCAAGACCATCTTCGCCGAGCGCAAGGAGGGCACGATGACCATTCGCCGCGGCTTTTCGATCGACCCGTCCGAGCAGGTGCTGGTGGTCGAGGATGTAATCACCACCGGCGGCTCGGTAGTCGAGGTGATGGAGCTGGTGAAGGCGACTGGAGCCACGGTTGCCGGTGTTGCTTCAGTAGTTGACCGTAGCAACGGCAAGGTGAAGCTCGCCGACAAGCAGTTCTCACTACTCATGATGGAGGTGGTGAGCTACGCGCCGGAGGAGTGCCCGCTCTGCAAGGAGGGAATACCGATCGACGCGCCGGGCAGCCGAGCAAACACCAAAAGCTAACGCGTGCTATGCGGGAGGGGATCCACACCATTTCATTCGTCGGACTCGGCCTCATCGGCGCGTCGCTGATGCAGGCGCTCAAACGTGCTGCTGCTGCGATCGGGCGCACGATCGAGATGATCGGCTTCGATCCGGGATTCAGCGAGGCGGACGTGTCGGCCATCACCGGCGGCAGGCTCTGCCTAGATCGCTTCGAGCGAGATCCGGAGCGCCTCTACCGTGCCGATCTCGTGGTACTCTGCGCGCCAGTGCGAACGAACATCGCCCTACTCGAAACCGTTAGGCAATACGCTCCGGCTGATGCGCTGGTGATGGATGTGTCGAGCACCAAAGCTGAAATCGCGAGACGGGCGCAGGAGCTGGCGCTGAACTTCATCGGCCTGCACCCCATCGCCGGGCGCGAGCAGCAGGGCTACCGCGCGGCCTCGCCGGAGCTACTTTGCGAGCGCACGGTGATCATCTGCTCCGGCGAGGTACTGCCGAATTCGGGCCACGCCGCCGAGCTGGTCGAGCTGCTTGAGGCCGCCAGTTGCCGGGTGGCCGCCATGACGCCGGAGAAACACGACCGCATCTACGCCAACATCAGTCATCTGCCACAGCTCGTCTCGACCGCACTGATGCAGCACTGCCGCGACAACGTCGGCCATTCGGGGCCGGGCTTCATCTCGACAACAAGGCTTGCCGGAAGCCCGTGGGGCGTCTGGCGCGACATTGTGCAGACCAACCGCCAGAACATCGCCAGTGAGCTGGAGGCCTTCTCCGCTCTGCTGGCCGACCTGGCCAAAGAGGTGCGCAGTGACAAAACCGAAGAACTGGATGCGCGCTTCAGCGAAGCGAACCGGCTCTACCAACGCCTTCAGGAAAGGGGCTGCTCATGAAACTGGCCATCATCGTCAACATCACGCGCGACAAGGCGCTGGAGCTTGCCCGCGAACTGGTTGCCTGGCTGGAGGAGCGCTCGATCGACTACGTCTTCGACCGCCAGTCAGCCAAGGCACTCGGCAGCGAAAAGTGGGAAGAAAAGGCGGACCTGAACCGGCACTGCGACGCCTTCATCTCGCTCGGCGGCGACGGCACGCTACTGCTCGCCTCGCACTATTCCCGCTCCAAGCCCGTGCTCGGCATCAACGTGGGAGACCTCGGCTTTTTGACCGAGTTCAGTCCCGACGAAATGTGGACGGCGATGGAGCATCTGATCAGCGGGAATTATTCAAAGCATACCCGCTCGCAGCTCGAAGCTACGCTTGAATCGGAAGAACCGATGACAGCACTCAACGACATCATCATTGAAAAGGGCACGGCAACACGACGGCTGCCGGCGTTCGTCATCCGGCTGGACAATGAAATTCTCGGCTCCTACCGCGCCGACGGAATCGTCATCGCAACCTCGACCGGCTCGACGGCCTACTCGCTCTCCGCAGGCGGTCCGATCATTGCGCCGAAATCGAACGTCTTCGTCATCACGCCAATCTGCCCGCACATGTTGACCGTCAGGCCCATCGTCATCAGCGACGACAAAACCATCAAGGTTTCGGTCGATTCGCAATCCGGGGAGTTTCCACTGAAAATGGACGGCATCCAGAAAAAACTGCTTGCTCCGGGAGAGGTTGTGACAATAAGCAAGTCGCCACATCACGTCAATCTGGTGGCCAATCAGAAAAGAAGCTACTGCGAAATCCTTCGCAAAAAGCTGCTCTGGAGCCACGAACACCCCACGGGCCAGTAACCGCCCCGGAACCATCGACAAACCCACGAGCCTCTGTTTTTCATGACTGAACGCATCAGCTCCTTCTGGCTGAACCGGCTTCTCGGCATTCCAACCGCGACACCGCTTGATCCTGCTTCGATGAGCGCCCGGCTGCGCGTGGCCATCTGCCCGGCACCGGAGCTGAGTGAACGCTTGCAGGCGTTCACCACGGCGCTGCGGGAGGCGTTCCGGCAGTGCGGGGTGACGATGGTCGATGCTGCGCCGGAGAACGGGCGGCCATCGCGCTTCGAGGCGGGCACGGCGGTGATCGCGCCGGGCAGCTTCCCCGACAAGCTGCTGCCGATCAACCGGGTCTCGACGCTCTACAACAACCTCATCGTGGGGGTCTATGACGAACCGCCGCCGGTGCGCGACGGCCAGACGCCGCAGGAGGCGCTCGACGCGGTGATCGGGCGGCTGGCGTGGGAGATGGTGCATCTGTTGATCTACGTGACCGACGAGACGTGGACGGTGTGCAGCATGAACGGCGGCATCACCACCTTCCGGACACCACTGCCGGAGGCGCGTGACGTGCTCGAATCGCTGATTCCCAAAATCACCGCGCAGGTGGTGCCGCCTCGCGACGGCGATCTGGAGCTGCGCGACGGAGCGCTGAAGACCGCGACGCCGGAGTTCCGCCAGATCGCGGCGGATTTCGTGGCGTGCGGTCGGCGCTGGGCAGCAAATCCGCGATTCATGAACCACACCTCGCGCGGGTCACTCGACTACCGCAACGACTTCTACCGCAAGATCGTCTCGCGCTACCTCGATGACCGCAGCGGCATGAGCTACGGCTTCTTCGCCCGCCAGCTCCCGGTTGCCGGCAAACCGGCGCTTGAGGCGAACGATACTGATGAAGTAGAGAAGAACCTCGTACCGGTCACGGTTGCAGGCAAACGCCTGCTGGTACCCGTGCCGGACGTGCGCATTCTGACGACCCGGTCGGGCTGCCGAAAAACCGCCATCGATCCCGAACGAGATCTGGTACAGATCGGCCTCGACACTGCCAGCAAACCGTGGATCGCCACTCCGGAGGGGCTACCCGAGGACTTCGTCACCCGGCCGTCGTTCGACACCCTCACCATCATCGCCCACGCCGTTGGCAACACCATGATCGCGAGCATCCTGCGCACGCTCCGCCCGGACAGCCGCTTCCCCAAGCTGCTCGAACGCTTCGGCAGCGGCATGACCCACTGGCACCACTACCCGGACGACGATATGATTCCGAAGGGGTACATCAAACATGGAAAGGAAAATCCGCCCGTCTCCTGCTCGACGCCGCAATCGGCGGCCTACAGTCTCCTCGGCAAGCTCGAAGCG
>DRSQ01000085.1 GCA_011372505.1 Chlorobaculum parvum
CCCGACCCAGCCAGCGCCGAAAATGACCTGGGTGCACTGGGTGCTCTGCAACATTCCGCCGGATAAAGCGAGACTTGCCGAAACAGCGATGAAGGGGCACATCCTCGGAGAAGCCGTGCTGATTGGGACATACAAAAAGCAGGAAAAGTGACAGTTGACAGTTGACAGTTGACAGTTGACAGTTGACAGTTGACAGTTGACAGTTGACAGTTGACAGTTGACAGTTGACAGTTGAAAATTTAAGGCAGCCGCTTACTCCGTCGAAGCACCGCTGCAAATCTTGCACAAATCAACTATCCACTGTCAACTATCAACTCTTCTTCCGGTGCCCCTCGAATTCAATGCGTAGCGCCGAAAGGGTCAGGTTGACATCGAAAATGAAGAGTATAAGCGAGGCGATCAGACAGATCATACTGATGATGAACACGATGGAGACCAGCAACGGCACATCGAAGTGCAAGAGACTGGTCAGGAACAACAGGATGATAAGCGTGGCCGCTCCTAGACAGCTTGCCGCGGCCAGCATGATGGCGCTCCGCACATAAAGGGCACGCCTCCAGAGCACATCGATTTCGCGGTCAATGCGGCTTCTGTCCACGCCGAACAGCCGGTCCCCTTGCTCCAACAGCTCTCGCGAGCGGTCGATGATTCTCGCCAAGCGGTTCGACATGGTGAGCAAGAGCAGACCCAACCCGGAAATCAGGATAACCGGGCCAATGGCGGTTTGCAGAACGGGAACCAGCTCGCTGATGGTTTTGATGGTCATAGCTGTCACGTATTTTCTTCGGTGTCTGGCTCAGCCAAGCTCAGTTCATTCGAGAGCAGATCGAGCCGGTCGCCAGGCTTGGGAATGAGCGCGTCAACGGCAAGTTCGTCGTGCAGAAATCCTTGGAACGACTGCTTGGCTCCATCCTCGCCATGCACGATCATCACCTGCGGTGCTCCAGCTCTTGTCTTCAGCCAATGCACCAGGTCGTTGCGATCGCCGTGCGCCGACAGGCCTCCGACCGTATGCAGTTGCGCCTGCACTCGATACATCCTTCCGTGCAGTGACACCTCCTTACTTCCCTCGACGATCTCGCGCCCGAGTGTCCCTTCAGCCTGGAATCCGGTGATGATGAGGTGACATTCGGGCCGTTCGATATTGCGTTTCAGATGGTGCACGATTCGACCGCCATTGCACATGCCGCTGCCTGCGATAATAATTGCGCCCTGATGGAGTTCGTTGATCTTCATCGACTGCTCCACCCTGCCGGTCAAATGCAGGTTTTCGATGGGCGGCATGCAGCTCAGATGGCGGCGAAACAGGCGTGCCTCGGCATCCCACAACTCGTCATAATGCCAGTAAATACGACTTGCCTCGATCGCCATCGGGCTGTCGAGGAAAACCTGCCATTTGTCCAGCTCCCACTCATGGTAATGCTCGCCGAACAGGTAGAGCACCTCTTGGCTTCGGCCAATCGAGAAGGCGGGAATCAAGATGTTGCCGCAGTCGCGACAGGCGTTTTCGATGATTTCACCGAGTTCGGCCAGAGTCTTGTCGAAATCGCGGTGCAGCCGGTCGCCGTAGGTGCTTTCGACGATGACTGTATCAGCCTCGCCAATCGCTTCAGGATCGTTCAGAATCGGTGAGCCATACTGGCCAAGATCACCACTGAACACAACCGTGCGGGTCTTGTCGTCTTCCGTAATTTCGAGTTTGACGAACGCCGAAGCAAGAATATGCCCCGCATCGTAGAGCGTCACGGCAATGCCCGGCAGAATTTCACGCCGCTCGCCATAGCGCATGCCCGTCATGGTTCTGACGCATTGCAGCGCCTCATCGACCGTATAGAGCGGCTCGGCATTTTTGTGGCCGTGCTTGCGCATGAACCGTGCGTCATGCTCGGAAAGCATCGCCGAGTCCCTGAGCAGAACACGGCAGAGATCGATGGTGCCGTGATGGGTGTAGATTGAGCCTTTGAAGCCCCGAGTCACCAGCTGGGGAAGGCGTCCCGAGTGGTCAATGTGGCCATGGCTGAGCACCACGGCATCGATTTCATGAGGATCAAACGGAAAAGGCTCGCGATTCAGCGCCTCGACATCGCGGCTGCCCTGAACCAGTCCGCAATCAAGAAGCACCGTAAAATTTCCAACCCTGAGAATATGGCAGGAACCCGTCACCCTCCGCGTTGCTCCGTAAAACTCAATCTCCATATCGCACGCTCCGTGTTTTGATGAACCGGTTTTTGGACAGACCGGATGAGTCAAAAGCCTTTTTAAAATGTACGAAGCCTCGGCGTGGAAAAGCAAAAAGCCTGACGCAATGTCACCATAACGTCAGGCTTGAAATGCATATCGAAAGAGCAGAATCTCAGTCTCTCATGCGCTTTTTTCTTCTGCCGGAAAAGCCGGTGAAAAATGCGCCATCATCTTTTTTACGCTTGCCGCCCGAGGATTTGCCAAAGCTCTTTTTCCGGTTGCCACCAAAGTCACGGCTACCACCGAAATCGTCGTTGCGTCCATCGAACTTCGAGATCCTGAGCTGGCGTCCACAAACCCGGACTTTCTTGAGCTCCTGAAATACATCGTTCGGCATTCCCTCCGGAAGCTCGACCGTGCTGTACTGCTCGCTAATATGAATGCGACCGACCGCCTCGGGATCGAGTCCGATTTCGTTGATGATCGCTCCGGCGATATTGCCCGGCTTAACGTCGTGCATCCTGCCGACTTCGAGACGGTAGGTCTCCATCTTTTCGTCTGAATAGAGGCTGCCTTTGCGCTGCTTCTTCGGCTCACGATCGCGGCGATCGTCGTCACGGAAAGAGTCGCGGCTGTCGCGGCGCTCCCGGCGTTCGCGTTCGGGCCTAGGCTTGAGCAGGAACGGCTCGTCGCCCTGAAAAAGCTTGGCCAGCGCTGCGGCAGCTTCGAGTTCGGAGACATCGTGCTCTTGGCAGTACTGGCCGATCATGCTGACGTAAAACTCAAGGTCTTCGGCTGCAATGGTGTCGGTAATACGCTGCTTGAAGCGGGCGATGCGCTTGTCGTTGACCGTCTCGGTCGAGGGCATCTCCATCTTTTCGATGCGCTTGCGGGTGGCTCGCTCGATGGCGTAGAGCATTCCGCGCTCCCTCGGCGACACAAACAGGATCGCCTCACCGCTACGGCCTGCGCGTCCGGTTCTGCCGATGCGGTGCACGTAAGATTCGGTATCGGTCGGAATGTCGTAGTTGATGACGTGGCTGATGCGATCAACATCAAGACCACGAGCAGCCACGTCGGTTGCAATGACGATGTTCAGCACCCCGCTTTTAAGCTGATCGACCACGCGCTCGCGAGCCGACTGCACCATATCGCCGTTCAGTGCGGCGGCAAGATAGCCGCGAGCCTGAAGCTTTTCAGCGAGATTTACCGTCTCGGTCTTGGTGCGCACGAAAATGATAATGCCGTCAAACGGCTCCACTTCGAGGATGCGCGTCAGGGCATCGAGCTTGTGGTGACCGCCGACCATCCAGTAGCGCTGGCGAATCGTTTCGACCGTGGTGGTTTTGGCCTTGATGGTAATCTCTGCCGGAGCTTGCAGGTATTTGCGGGCGATGCGCAGGATCGGCTGCGGCATGGTGGCCGAAAAAAGGGCAACCTGGCGGCTTTCAGGCGTCTGGTCGAGAATCCACTCGACATCGTCGATAAAGCCCATGCGCAGCATCTCGTCAGCCTCGTCGAGCACCAGGCACTTCAAACCGTCGAGGTTCAGGGTGCCCTTGCGCATGTGATCCATCACGCGGCCCGGCGTACCGACCACCACGTGCACGCCGCGCTTGAGCATCCGAATCTGCACGCCGTAATCCTGCCCGCCATAGATCGGTAGCACGTGGAATCCCGGCATGCGCTCGGCGTATTTGTGGAACGCTTCGGCCACCTGAATCGCCAGCTCGCGAGTCGGAGCAAGCACAAGCACCTGAGGGTCGCTCAAAGAAAGATCGATATTGGACAGCATCGGCAAAGCGAACGCTGCCGTCTTGCCGGTACCGGTCTGCGCCTGGCCGAGCACGTCACGGCCTTCAAGAAGCAATGGAATAGTGTTGGCCTGAATCGGCGTTGGCGTTTCATAGCCCACCGATTCAAGGGCCTGAAGCAGGGGTTCAGCCAGTCCAAGGCTGCGGAAATTCACGGAATTGTCTTGCTGTTGTTCGCTCATACTCTCCTTCCAAGTCATTGATAATAGCGCCGTAAAAGCCAAAAATCCCGACAGCAATCGGGAAGATTACGTTCTGACGGCACACGAAAAAACCCTTTCTGGGCACACGTGGTCGCAATGCTGGAAAGAAGAGAAATGAAGAGGGGTAGTCTCACATCAATCATGCGGCAGACCCTGAGTCTGCCATCGATCCATCACAATCAGCAGGAAAATGCAGCCCTGTTGGCCGGCGTTCCTGACTCTTTCTTGGCATCATCACCACATCACAAAAACACGTGACTGGTCATCTCTGCAAGCAAAACGCTGGGGATAGAAACAGACCAAATCATCGTTAATCGTTTAATATTATACGATTTTATTTAGCCAAAGAAGAATTTCTTTTTTTGGAGATCAACAAGCGCTGGCCTCAAAACGCCCTCCCCGTCAACGTGAACCGGCACAATTCCCGGTACTCTGCCCCACTGGATTTGAGGATTGATTCGTACAGACAGATCGAATCGAGCGTACCAGTCCACATCACCTGTTCGTGCAGTTTGCGGTGACCCATTGCGCGAAAATCATGCGAGTTGAAGCGTGCGATGGTCAGGTGCAGAAGAAACGACTTGCGGGGCTCGCCCGGTGCTCCTGTCGCAGCATGGAGCCGCCGGACGAAATCCGGCATGGCGGCGGGCGCTTTTCCGGTAGCCCAGACAAGCCTCGGACGGCGCGAGTCGGGGCCGAACGAAACGCGCTCGAACGTGACCTCGAATGGCGCTTGACTCGCAGCCGCACCCTGCAAAGCACGGCACACCGCATCGACAGCTGCACACGGCCACGGCGGCACCATCGTCAAGTGCAGGTTTTCCGGTTTGACCCATCGCACCTTCAGCTCACGATGCCTCCACCGAAATTCCATCGCCGCTTCAGCCAGTTCACGACTCGCCGGCAAACCCACGAAAACTCTTCTGCCTTCCATCAAATGTCCATCAGCACCATTGCAATCCACGAACCGTCGGCACGCTCTTCTACCTTTGCGCCATGATAGGTCACCGCCTTGATCTCGTCCCTCGCACCGGTTATGGATTTGCCGACAAAACTCCCTTCGACAAACTTGTCGCTGATCGATCGGATGAGTAGCGCATCGTACGCTTCGCGGTGAATCTGGGAGAGTGTGAGTGCTTCGTTGAGCAGATCGACCAACACGGCCGTACGGTCTGGCGCATCGATCCGGAACGGGCGCTCGACTTGCTCCGTCCCCCACTCCGGCCCGATCCACTCCGTCATGGCACGCAACGCCTCGCCGAGCAGCTCGGCAAAGCTCCCGGCGGTCACCTCGAAGCACAGATCGGCGGTATGTTCAAGCTGGCGATACGGCATGTTCCGGAATTTCGGTATTGACTTCTGCTGCTCTTATCAATGTAAAAAAACGCTGAACTGGAATGGCAGCATCAGCTTGTCAGCCCGCGCCTTGCACTTTTTTTATTACCTTGAGCATAGCATCTATCTATCAAAAAAATCATGGCTTCACTCGTCCTCGCCGCATACCGGTTTCTCTCTCCGCTTCAACCGCATCTGCTCCGCCTGCTGGCATCGCGCAAGCCGAAGCTGAAGAGCTTCGCCGAAGCGCGTACCAATCTGTTCGAGGAGCTTCAGACACGACTGAACTCGTTGCCGGAACCAAAATGCCGCGTCTGGGTTCACGCCTCGTCAGTCGGCGAGTTCGAACAGGCCCGCCCGATCATCGCAGAACTCCGGCAGCAGTTGCCGGATCTGGACGTCGTGGTCTCCTTTTTCTCCGACTCGGGGTACGAGACACGCAAGCACTACCCCGACGCGGCGGTGGTTTTCTACCTGCCGCTCGACACTCCGCAGAACGCGCGGAGGCTGGCCGACATGATCGGCGCGGATATTTTCATGCTGATGCGCTATGATTTCTGGCCGAACCACCTCGAAGCCATCAAACAAAGCGGTGCGAGAATGATCCTCGCCGCTGCCGCCCTGCCGCCTGGTTCTCCCTATCTGAAGCCCACCCTCAATGGCTTCTACCGGGAAATTTTTTCGCTATTTGACGCCATTTACACCATTGACGCCACCGACCGCGAAACCTTCCAGAACCGGTTTGGCTGCCGGACGGTCTTTACGGCGGGCGATCCGCGATTCGATCAGGTCTTCAAGCGGCAGAAAAAAAGCGACGAGCGGGCGGCGCGGCTCACCCCCCTGTTCCGCAACAAGCCGGTGCTGGTCGGCGGAAGCACCTGGGGGCCGGACGAAGCGATTCTGGTGCCCGCATGGCTTTCGCTCCGCACGAAACTCAGCCTCATGCTGGTACCGCACAAGGTTGATCGGGAGAACATCCAGCGGCTGATGCAGTTACTCCGGGACCAAGAGATTGACGCCGTGACGATTTCGGAGATAGGTGAGAATTTTGACCCTGCAAAGCAGGTACTGGTCATCGATCAGGTCGGCTACCTCGCCGAGCTTTACGACATCGCCTCGATTGCTTACGTGGGCGGAGGATTCGGAGTGAACGTGCACAACACCATCGAACCGGCTGTGCACGGCATTCCGGTGCTCTTCGGCCCGCGGCATGGGAATTCACCCGAGGCGGCCGGGCTCATCGAAGCCGGAGCAGCCAAGGTGGTCAGCGACGAGGCCGAACTTCGGCAAGCGCTTACCGCATTCGTTGAAGATGCCGCGCAACTGAAAAAGACTGGCGAAAAGGCCGCAGGATACATCAACGCCCGACTTGGAGCCACCATTATTATCACCCGGGACATCGCACAGCATTGCCGGACGAAATCGTGATTTCCGTATATTCAGGCAAATGCTCTGAACCTCAATCCAACTTCTTCCGGCGCGATGTTGAAACGACGCCTGCCGGATCAAGTGCAAACTCTGAACGACTATGTTAAGCAGAATCCAAAGCCTTTATCTTCTGATCGCCGCGCTGCTTGCGTTCTTCAGCATGGCCTTTCCGTTCTGGATCTTCACGACCAATACCGTCGTGCTGTTCGGTGACTTCGCCAGCGTGGAAGGCGCGGGAATGATCGTCTCTGCCGGAAGCATTGCTGGCGGCATTCTTTCGCCTCTCACTGGCATCGTGGCACTGGTCACCATTTTCCTGTTCAACAAACGCAAGCTCCAGCAGACGCTCATCGTGCTCTGTTTCTTACTGTTCGTAGCCGACCTGCTTGCCGGGCTTGTAGGCGGGCACTTCCTGAAACAGTACCTCGAAACGCAATCGACGTCGGTCAGCTTTGCACCCGGCAGCGGCCTGTTTATGCTGCTTCCCGAACCGATATTCTTCTGGCTCGCCTCGCTTGGCGTGAAGAAGGATGAGAAAATCGCCACCGCGTACAAGAGGCTCTGAAGATGCGCATCGTTTTTTCAATCGGCGACATCCACGGCATCGGCCCTGAAATCATCCTGAAAAGCGTGCTCGCGCTGCCCTCAGGAGAGGACACGTACGTTGTCGCCGGGTCGATCAAGGCGCTTGAATTTTATCGCAACCTGCTCGACCTGCCGGTGGAATTGCGGCAGATCGGTGGGACAGATGCTATTGCGACCATCGCGCCTGAACCGGGCGTGCTGCACGTGCTGAGCGTTGCCGAGCCGGATACCGTCGAGCCTGGGACACTCTCGAAAACTGCCGGCGAAATCGCGATGCGCTCGCTCAAAACTGCCGCCACGCTCTGCCGTGACGGCATCTGTGACGCCATCGTCACCGCGCCGCTGCACAAGGAGGCGATTGCGCTCGCCGGTTACCGCAACACCGGTCACACCGATTTCCTCGCCGACTTCTTCGGCGTCTCGTCGCAAATAATGCTTTTCGTCGATCCGGTCTCCAGCCTCAAGGTCGCGCTGGCCACGATCCACGAGCCACTTTCGAAAGTACCGGAGTTGGTGCGCACGATGGATCTCGGCGGCTTTTTCACCACGCTCGCCGGATCGATGCGGCGCGACTTCCGGCTGGAATCTCCGAAAATTGCCGTGCTCGGCCTGAACCCGCACGCCTCGGACGGCGGAGTCATGGGCAACGAAGAGACGACCATCATCCAACCGGCAATCGAACGCCTGTCGGGTTCGATGCGCATCAAAGGCCCCTTTCCGGCGGACGGCTTTTTCGGCGCGAAACGCTACCTCGATTACGACCTCATTGTCGCCATGTACCACGACCAGGGCTTGCTGCCCTTCAAGGTGCTCGCCTTCGACACCGGCATCAACGTCACGCTCGGCCTGCCCATCGTCCGCACTTCGCCTGACCACGGCACCGGCTTCGACAAGGCGGGCAAGGGCACCGCGTCGGAACGCAGTTTTCTCGAAGCCACACGGCTTGCCGCCACCATCGCAAGGAACAGAACGCAAACTACAGAGTAACCCATGATCGCCTTCATCAACACCGACCTCGACCTCGGAAAGAGGCCAATTTTCAGGAACCTGAATCTCACTATCCAGCCCGGAGAACTGGTCTATATCGTCGGCCGCAGCGGCAGCGGCAAAACCACGCTGCTCAAATCGCTCTACATGGAAGTCAAGCCGTCAAAAGGCGAAGTCATCGTCAACGGCTTGAGCTCAAGAAAAGTCAGGCGGCGCAAGATCGCCATGCTCCGGCGCAAACTCGGCATCGTGTTCCAGGACTTCAGGCTGCTCGAAGATCGCAACGTGTACGATAACCTTGCCTTTGTGCTCAAGGTCACCGGCACCGAACACTCGCTTATCAAGGAGAAGGTGATGACCGCTCTGAAGGAGGTCGGCCTTGAAAACTCCGCAAAAGAGATGGTGGAAAACCTCTCCGGCGGCGAACAGCAACGAGTAGCAATCGCGCGTGCGCTGGTCGGCAACCCGATCGCCATCATCGCTGACGAGCCCACCGGAAACCTCGATCCCGAAACCTCGCTTGAAATCCTCGAATACCTCAAGAAGATCAACGACAGCGGCATCAGCGTCATCATCGGCACTCACGACTACGAGCTTGTACGCCACCACCCTTCACGCACGCTCATGATCAGTGACATGAACCTCGTCGAATGCACCATCGAACCCGCGCCCACCGGCGCCTGCTGGCGCCCCGTCCTCAAAGCAACGGCAAAGGCTTCGTGAGGATGAGATTCCGCTGAATCGGAAATGCAAAGGGCAGGCCCCCCGGCCTGCCCTGCTGTGCTCTCAAAAAAGTTTTCGTCCCCCCCTTGGATGAGGCCGGTTCCGCCGCCTACTTGTTCGGGCCTAACTGAATCTTCCAGTCCCCCTTCTCCTTGATCAGGTCGATCGTCCCTTGTTCTGTCGAACCATCTTTATAGGTCACCGTGTACTCCACCTTTGCGAGATCGCCCGTGATGTTCTCCTTGGTGTCAATGGATTTGATGCCGCCTTTTTGTTCGATCTTTCTGGTCTGAGACGACATGACCGTGGAAAGTTTCGAGCCGAAGGTCTGCTGAACCTGGGCAGAAAACAGCTTTGTCGCCTCTTCAATCTTGCCTGCCTCGACATCATGATAGAAATTCTTGACCACTTTTGACGGGCCCGGTTTGAACAAACCGCATGATGCCAGTAACGCCATCATCATAACCAGCACCGTTGCACGAAGAGATATCAGCTTCATCTCGCCTCCCTGTTTTATTGTTGTTGTAGAGTTTCAAGCCAGCGGCTGTTCAGCAACCTCGAAATCAGGACATATCGCCCCTGATAGAACGGAATGGCCACCCGTTGCAACACGCCGTCGGTAAGGTCGATCCCGGCCATTTTGTATGCCTGCCAGACCAGTTCGGAGCAATAGAGGCGTCGAGCATTCGAAGCATCGAGGTCGTAGTCGTAACATACCTGTTTTTTCCAGAAGTCGAGCGCCTGGCTGACGGCACGCTGCGCAACTGCGCGATGCTTGCCGGACAAGCGGCATACGGCAAAACCGGATGCATTGGCGGGCGACAGGAAAAGAGAAAGAGGTTCCATTCGCACGGAATCATCATCACCACGCCCTTCACCGGGAAGAATATGGATCACATAGGTCTGCCCGTCCTGTTTGCAGATAATCCCGACATGGGAAAACCGGGATGCCTGGTCAACCGAAACAACGAAATCGCTCGCCAACCCCACGCCACGGCGAAAAATCATGTCACCGTTTTCAACCGCTTGCTCATCGATGTGCAAGGCTGGGGAGTTCGGCGCTGGCTCCTCTTTCGCCGATCCGTTCATCACCGCTATGACGATCAGGATCATCGCCACCGGCACCAACGCCTGCAAGCCACTCTTGAACCATGCCCTGCTCAAAAGTCTCCTTTTATTTGACCTCTTGGGCGATGAAGAAATACCAGCCGAGAACCGGAGATTTCCGGAAAATCGAGGCCATGTTCTTGCCGTTGAGTGAATAGTCAAAAACCCCCTGCTCCTTGCCCATCACCTTCTTGAAATCATCGCCGAGGCTTTCGTCATTACCAACCTCGGAAACCGTTTTGAACAGCCGCGCCTGATAGCGATGCAGCGTGATTTTGGTGTTGGCATCAAGCGCATAGAAGTAGGTGTTGTCCGGCAGAGTCATGCGGGATTCGACAAGCTCGGCAAGCTTGACCGCATCAACCGAAACGCCAATCGCCGCGACGAGCTTGCCGTCAGCAGAGAAAACAGGAGTAGCAACGATGATCGAGCGCTGGCCAGTCGATTTGCTGATCACCAGCTCGCCGAGTACCTCCTTGCCGGCCTTGAGTGTCGAGAAATAGGCGCGGTCACTGAGGTTCTGGTCGGTCAGTCCACCTTTTGCGGTGGAGAAGTAACGTCCGTCGGGCATCATGTACCACACCGTAGCATCGGTCGGCAGATCCTGGCTGAAACGCGCAAGCAGCGGCCAAACCATGTCCCACCTGCCAGACATCGCCCCGATGCTCTCGGCAACGACCTTTTCGGTTCGCAGAATGCCTTCCAGATGCTCTTCCACCAGCCCCATGTAAGCGCCAAGAGCAGCTTCCGGCTCCAGCTTGACCGGGACTGGCTCGGTTTTCGCCTCGGCGCGAACCGTCAGCAAACACAGCGCCAGCAAGGCAGACATCAGGATTGAAATGAATCTGGACATGCGAAACCCCCTTTCTGGTTGTGTGTTGAACACCATGAACAACAAGACATCGAAAAAGCAGAAACCGGCAACTCAGCTACACAAGCCAAGCTGCTGCTCAGTGGTTTATTCAAAGTTCAGAATATCCGGGATGAGAATCAAGGAAGGGAAACAAATAGTACGCCCGCAAGCGCAAAACGATTCGGCTCGGCTGCGCAGTTCATTTTACATCAATTTGGATATTCTTATCAAATTGATCACAGTATTCCAAAGAACAAAACCCTGGTTCATGGAGAAAAGAAAACCTCATTATCAACTTGAGAAGATTCAAGGAGTAGTCGCTGACAGAAATTCACGACCGTTTACGATGACGGCGTTGAGAGGTGGTTTGGCATTGGGATTGATGGAGCCCGTTATGCGAGAGGTTGTTCTTGCGCTCCAGTGAGTCGATTTTTACAAGTCGATGAAAACTCATCGAGACCATCAGCTTTGGCAGGATATGTATCACGGAGTGACGCCTGACGGTGTTCCGGTTTATATCAAAATAACGAACTTTGACGATGACCGCCCGCCGGTGATCCAGTTCAAGGCCAAATGAAAGAGAAACAAGGGTAATTATGAATACGAAAAAATGTCCCTCATGTGGTCACAGCGGTATGATCGACAAGGTTTTGGAGGAAACGCTCACGTATGGCGGAAAATCGATGACCCTGCGTGACATGCACGGCCAGTTCTGCCCGGAGTGTGGCGAAGGGATTTGGGATGAAGAGAGTTACCGGCGCTTTACGGAGGCTCAGGAGGGGCTGGTGCGAGCAATCAAAGGTGACCCGCGGCTGACATCCAGCGCATCCGCAGAAAGCTGAAGCTGACACAGGCGCAACTCGCCACATCGTTCGGCGTCGGCAAGGTCGCGTTCTCACGATACGAACGCGGAGAAACCAAACCACCCGCGCCGCTGCTCAAGTTGCTGAAACTCATCGACCAGCATCCGGATTTGCTGGAGGAGATTGAGAAGATGTGATAAACGGATTCTTTGTAGGGTCACCCAGAATAGAGTGTTGGTATGCGCTAAAGTTTATGCTGTTGTAAACATTCCCTACCCAACACTCACCGTCGGCTCGTCCCTCTTCTGGGATGTCTGCGCTGATGTTTGACGACTGTGACGCGCAAAGTATCATCATGAACAATCCGGAAGTAGATGACGTACGGAAACCGATGCATCAATGAGCGCCGAATACTGCCTTTGACCGCTACCCATCGAAGTGGATTGGAGGCAATCTTGAGCACCTGACGCTCGAATTCGTTCAGGAATTCCGTTCCAAGCCCGCTTGAGCATTCGTTGTAGTAATCGATGATCCTGCGAAGTTCGTCCTCTATGGCTGGATGGTATTCAATCCTCATGCCTGCACAGCCTGCTCATCAACTCGTCATGCGACAAAGGCGTGACAGTTCCGCTTTCAATTTCCTCGTCTCTTTTCATGGCCAAACTGATTGATTCTTCATCGGTTACGTCTGAGGATACGAGGTATGGGTCTTCCAGACTTTCCCAGATGGTTTCGGCAAGAATGGCTCGGCTTTTCGGATCGAGCTTAAGCGCTTCACTTGCAATGCGGTCGATGTTCATATCGGTTCAGAGTTGAGTTCAGGCCAAGAGCCTCATTCAAACAATCGTTATGGCTTCAAAGCATAATAAGGAAAAGAACTAAATTCAAAGCAGAACGGGATAACGTACGTCGGCGGGGACACTTACCATGTCACTTTCGACGACGGGTTGCGTGGTGAGATCGATTTTTCAGAGTACCCGGAAAAAGGGCCGGTGTTCGCTCCTCTCAAGGAGCCGGGCTTTTTCGGAAAAGCTTTTATCGATGGCGGAACGATCGCATGGCCCAACGGAGCGGATATCGCTCCCGAATCGCTCTACGAAAAACTCCTGCAAAAAGAATGAAAGCGGGAATCTAAAGTGTCCTAATATTTAGTTTTGGTGACCGTAACCCAGTTCTTCAGGGCATCTCTAAAAAGTCTCCAATA
>DRSQ01000086.1 GCA_011372505.1 Chlorobaculum parvum
ATGCGATTCATCGCTATATCAAAATCCATAACGAAAAACTTGCCAAACCATTCAAGTGGACCAAAAACGCATCAACAATTCTTGATTCAGTTCAACATGCTGAAGATGTTCTTTTCGATACAATCAATTAACCAAACAGAATACTAGTCTGGAGATGACCAAGCAGTTGATACAGGCACTCGTTCTCACTTTCCAGCCTCTTCATCGCCTCTTTGGCGGCGAGCTGTTCGGCATCTTTTTTCCGTGGCGCAGTGCCTTTACCGAGCGGTATGCCGTTGCAGGAGACTTCGATGACGAAGGTCTTTTCGTGCTCCGCGCCCTCTTCGGCAACCACGGTATAGACTGGCTGCGGGAGCTGGTGAGATTGGCTGAACTCGATCAGGCGGCTTTTGTAGTTGAACTCCGCTTCGACGATCCGGAGCCTTGACTCCTGAGCAAAAAAACTATTCTGCTACACCTTGATTTTCTTGGGATTTCATCCTCTCGACAAATTCTTTTGAATTAACGATCGGTAAAGGCATCCTTTCAAGGAACGAACCAGCACCTTTGCCCAAAATAGCCCCTCGCGTTGTAGATATAGCCAATGAAACCAAGTTGCTCAGTAATGGTTTCGGATACTGCACCTGCTCATTTGCACAGAGAGCATCGGGCACCCCTTCCAGCCCAAAAAGAGAGACGGACTCAATATTGGCAATAATTTCCTTTGAGCCATCACAAACAAACAAAGCAGTAATCTTAACAAAAACCTTGCTCTTGCCGTCCTTCACGGGCTCTGCATCATTAATATCTACCGATAATTGAACACCAAGAGACTTATCGTCACAAGTTTTCTGGTCAACAAATCCGAATCGAAGGAACTTGAACCCCTCAAACCTTATACCAATATTGAAAGCAACTCCTCTTTTCATCACGCAGCCTCTACCTGATCGTTAAATACCAAGCACGTCCTATACTCTTCAATAGCAGGTGATAACGTCACCCCGCTCGATGCAGTATACTTGACTTGACCTTTCTTTTCGATTAAATCATCCATAAAAGGCTCAACCATCATAAACACTCTATTTTTTTGGTCTGTCTTACACTGCAGGTTGAAAGTGATAATATCCTCCCCAACCGCAACCTCCAGTTCAGAAATCGTCTTCAGGGTGGGATTGGCATCACCAGACAAAATCCTGCTGATATACGACTCTTTCTTCTTCAGTATATTGGCAAGCTCGCGCTGAGTCATGCCTGTTAACCTCAGTTTTTCTGCAACCGTAGCAGCAAACCCAACCTGACGCTCAACATACCTCTTGGTCAAAGGCGAGATGCGATCCACAAGCTCTTTAAATAAGGACATAGATGTAATTATTGATACAAATTAAGAGAACCGCAAAGAGTGCCTGTCACACGATCATAACGAATTAAGCCCGAATTAATTTTGCTCATGATAACTTTATGCACCATTTGTAAATCCGTCACCGAAGCATATAAACGAGCATCCTCTTGATAAGTCTGTGTGTTTTTTACGCCGCCATTACCAACAACGAGCAAAGCATCGTCAATCCTTAAACAATAAAGTCTTAAATAAAAATCTCTTAAAGCAACGACGTAATCCCAGCGACAACCTTCTTCGATTTTAAAAAAATCTTCTAAAAATCCGTATTTATTCACCATTACATCAAGCTGGCTCAAAAGCCTTTCAAAGACATCAGATTGGTGGTTACCCCCTTCACTAAGAAGAAACTTGTCAAATTCAGTCTGACTTTCACCCTCAAACTGAATCGTGTAGATAGAGCCTGCGTCGCCGGATTTTACCGGCACAATCTTAAAGCCTTTAAGTTTCACTTATAAGTTAATTATTACTATTAAGGAACACAAAAAATTGTGATTAGTTCTTTAATCGGCTCTCACTGAATGCAGTATCGAGCATGGTAACCTCATAACGCACTCATGATTTATACTTTTTAGAGGCTCATCCAGATAAAAACCAAGCCTTCATCATCCAGTACTTTCCACAAAACCCTGCCTCCCGTCAATCTATCTATCACAACCCGATCTGCCGCCACTCACTTCGATTCTTCTAGCACCATGCCCAACCCCCTGTATCGTCTTCACATCGAAATGTGCTTCTGGGTGCCTACCGGCTTCACCCAAGCTGCGATTTTATTGGACAGGATTGAGTGATCTGGCAACCACAGCAACACGTTACTTTCACCGGGGTCACTGATTAGCTCTCTGACCTTTCAGCTGATGACATGTATGCTCGTAAGCATAAATACGCAAAGAGTTTTTATTGATCTGCTAGCTGTTTCAAGCAACGCAAGCTGACAATTAAGGCTTTACTGACGTAGATAGTTACGTATTATCCAGCTCAGGATTCAGTTGCAGGACTGAACGGGTTCTCACTTTCCAGCCTCTTCATCGCCTTTTTGGCGGCGAGCTGTTCGGCATCTTTTTTCCGTGGCGCAGTGCCTTTACCGAGCGGTATGCCGTTGCAGGAGACTTCGATGACGAAGGTCTTTTCGTGCTCCGCGCCCTCTTCGGAGACCACGGTATAGACCGGCTGCGGAAGCTGGTTGGACTGACTGAACTCGATCAGGCGACTTTTGTAGTTGAATTCCGCTTCGACGATCCGGTTCAGATCGAGCATGGTGATGACGTGCCCCATGATAAAACGCTTTGCCCCGTCAAGCCCCTGATCGAGATAGATCGCTCCGACGAGCGCTTCGAAGGCGTCGGCGAGCGCCGAGTCGCTGGTGCGGATTTTCTGCCGGTTGGCCGATTCACCGATAATGAGATGTTCGCCGAGCTGGAGCTCGCGCGCGAAGGCAGCCAGCGCCTTGCGGTTGACAATCTTGGCACGGTTGCTGGACAGATGGCCTTCGTCGCTTTCGGGATAAAGCTTGAAGAGATGCTCGGAAATCAGCAGATCGAGCACGGCGTCGCCGAGGAATTCAAGGCGCTGGTTCGACTCGGGGCGCTCGTGTTCACCGTGATAATCGTGCAAAACGGAACGGTGAGTAAGGGCTATGAGGTAGATCTGGCGGCGGTTGCAGGGGCGCCCGGTGAGGTGCTCCAAATGGCTGAGGGTTACGGAATCGAGGTCGGGGCTGGTGGCGTCCGGTGATCCATCAAAAGGTTCATCGGACGCCTCTGAACGAAGGAGCGGCAGTGACGTTAACTTTTGCCACAGGTTCCCCATCGCCAAGCCATTTGTGCGGTCAGGCCGCAGGAGCTTTCCTGAAGATCAGGCAGCCGTTGTGCCCGCCAAAGCCGAAACCGTTGTTCAGCGCGTACTCGATCGGGCACTCTTTCGGAGTGTTCGGAGTAACATCGACATCGATCTCCGGATCGAGGTTCTCGATGTTGATGGTCGGCGGCACCGTCTGGTTCTGCAGAGCAAGGATGCAGGCAATCGATTCGACCACGCCAGCCGCGCCGAGCAGGTGGCCGGTCATCGACTTGGTCGAGCTGATGCTGAGCTTGTAAACATCTTCGCCGAACAGCTTCTTGAGCGCCTTTATCTCAGCGAGGTCGCCGAGCGGCGTAGCCGTACCGTGCGTGTTGACGTAATCGAGCTTGTCGGGCGTGATGCCGGCCATGTTCAGGGCGGTCTTCATCGCGCTGAGCGCGCCGAGGCCTTCCGGGTGCGGAGCGGTCAGGTGGTGCGCGTCGGCGGAAGCGCCCATGCCGACGATTTCGGTATAGATTTTCGCGCCGCGCTTGATAGCCGATTCGTAGGTTTCAAGCACCAGCGAACCCGCGCCTTCGCCCATGACGAAGCCGTCGCGATCAGCGTCGTACGGCCTGGAGGCGTGCGACGGATCGTCGTTGCGCGTGGAGAGCGCCTTGGCCGAGTTGAAGCCCGCCACGCTCATCGGCGTGATCGGTGCTTCCGAGCCGCCGCACACCATGTAGTCGGCCATGCCCATTTGCAGAAGCATCACGGCGTCCATGATAGCGTGCAGGGAGGTTGCGCAAGCCGATGCAGTAGCGTAGTTCGGCCCCATGAGCTTGTTTTTCATGGAAATCTGTCCGGCAGCGATGTCGGGGATCAGCATCGGGATAAAGAAGGGGCTGACCCTGCGGGGGCCACGCTCCAGATACTGGCGGAACTGTTGGTCATAGACGGTCATGCCGCCAATGCCCGAGCCGTGCACAACGCCAATCCGGGTCGGATCGATGCTGGAGAGGTCGAGATCGGAATCCTTAATCGCCTGGTCAGACGAGATGATTCCGTACTGACAGTATGGATCCATGCGGGAGGCTGATTTCCTGTCGATGAAATCCTCAACATTGAAATCTTTCAGCTCACATGCGAACTGAGTTGCAAAATCGGTCGCATCGAAATAAGTGATCGGTGCAGCGCCGCTTTTGCCCGCCATGAGAGCGTTCCAGAATTCCGCTGCCGAATGGCCAACAGGCGACAACACTCCAATTCCGGTGACGACGATTCGTTTGAGTTCCAGACCCATCTGTTCAGATTTTACGTTATTCAGGCAGGGGCATGCCCTGCCTGAAAAGAATAGCGCAGTTCTTTACTTCTTGTTGACGATGTAGTCAATCGCCTGCTGAACGGTACCGATCTTCTCGGCATCTTCGTCAGGAATCTGAACGCCGAACTCGTTCTCGAGCTCCATGATCAGCTCAACGGTATCGAGCGAGTCTGCGCCGAGATCGTCGGCAAACTTTGACTCAGGGGTGACCTGATCTTTGTTGACACCCATTTTGCTGACGATGATGTCGTACACTTTATCTTTGATTTCGGCTGCGCTCATAGCACTGTTCTCCGGATTAATTGTTGGTATCGATTACAAAAAAGCACGTTCGTTAATATACGAAGAAAACGCCACCGGGCAAACAGACGCCCCGGCGGTGTCAACGGCGACCTGCACTCGCAGTCAAACGCGCTGCTAAGTCGCCGTTGCGCAAAAGGTTAACTCACATGTACATGCCGCCGTTCACGCTCAGCACCTGGCCGGTGATGTAAGCGGACTGATCGCTGGCGAGGAACGCCACAGCATCGGCGACGTTCTGCGGCGATCCGAAAACGCCGAGCGGAATAGCTGCGAGCATCTGCTGCTGCACCTCTTCGGAGAGCGCGTCGGTCATCTTCGAGGAGATGAAGCCGGGCGCAATAGCATTGGCGCGGACATTGCGCGAGGCCAGCTCTTTGGCGACCGATTTGGTGAAAGCGATAACGCCGCCTTTCGAGGCCGCATAGTTGGCCTGCCCGGCGTTGCCCATCAGCCCGATGATCGAGGCGATATTGATGACCGAGCCGGAACGCTGCTTCATCATGGTGCGCGTGGCGGCTTTGGTGCAGTTGAAGGTACCCTTGAGGTTGACCGTCAGCACGGCGTCCCAGTCCTCTTCGCTCATGCGCATCAGGATGCCGTCACGGGTGATACCGGCGTTGTTGACGAGAATATCGATGCGGCCATTTTCCTTGGCGACGTCGTTGAAGACGCTCTGACAGGCTTCGGCGCTGGTAACGTCAAGCTCCTTGCAGGTGACACTCGCGCCGAGCTGCTTGAGCGCCTCTTCGGTTTCGCTCAGCCATTCGGCCTTGAGATCGCCGATAACGATATCAGCACCTTTAGCGGCCAGATCAAACGCAATCGCCTGACCGATTCCACGGGCTGCGCCGGTGATGATGGCCGTTTTTCCTTCAAACATGGTCATAATGGTATCCTTTCGTTTTGCTTAGGCTGGATTGCGCGCGGCGTCCACCTGATCGGCGGTATCGACGCCTGCAATCGCAGATGCTCTGTTGATTCTTTTGATGAGCCCCTGAAGCACCTTCTGGGGACCGACTTCGACAAATTCGGTGACTCCCGCATCGACCATCGCCTGTACCGACTGGCTCCAGAGCACCGAGCTGGTGAGCTGGCTGATGAGGTTCGCGCGGATTTCCGCAGCCGAGGTTACAGGTTTTGCCACGACGTTCATGCAGACCGGAATTTCAGCGTCGCGAATAGTGATGGCGTCGAGCGTTTCGGCAAGCTCTTTTTCGGCGGGCTTCATCAGGGGCGAGTGGAAGGCGCCCGAGACAACCAGCTCTTTTGCCATTCTCGCGCCTTTCGACGGAGCAATCTCTACCGCTTTTCGGACGGCATCGACATCGCCGGAAATAACGATCTGGCCGGGCGAATTGAAGTTCGCTGCCTGCACGACGCCAGCAGCTGCGGCTTCCTGCAGAAGTCCGTCGAGCGCCTCATCCTTCATGCCGATGATTGCAGCCATCGTGCCGGGATTCTGCTGTCCAGCACTCTGCATCAATTCGCCGCGTTTGGCCACGAGTTTGACGGCATCCTCGAAATCGAGCGCTCCGGCAAAGCAGAGTGCGGTGTATTCACCGAGGCTGTGCCCCGCCGCCATCTCCACGCCTTCGCGGCCAAGCAGCGTCGCCGCCGCATAGCTGTGCAGGAAAATGGCGAGCTGGGTGTGGCGGGTCTGCTTCAGCTCCTCTTCGCTGCCGTTGAACATGATATTGGTGATCGAAAAGCCGAGAATCGCGTCGGCCTTGTCCATCAGCGCCTTGACTTCGGGGACGCGTTCGTAAAGATCGCGCCCCATGCCGCAGTACTGGGAGCCCTGCCCGGGAAAAACAAATGCTTTCATATCCTGTAATTCCTTTGAGTGATTGCGCTTACTGCCACCGGACGTAAATGCCGCCCCAGGTGTAGCCTGCTCCGAAACTCACCAGCACAAGGTTCGAGCCGGCATGAAGCTTCTGTTGCTCGTCCAGCTCAGCGAGACAGATCGGCACCGTGCCAGCCGTAGTATTGCCGTAGTTCTGGACATTCATCATCACCTTCTCCTCGGTGATGCCCATCCGCTCGGCCGTGGCGTGAATAATGCGCTGGTTTGCCTGATGCGGAACGAGCCAATCGATGGTCTCGGAGGTCAAGCCATTTCGCTCCATGATCTCCTCGGCCACGTCGGCCATCGCCGTCACGGCGGCCTTGAAGACCTGGCGCCCGTCCTGGCGGATGAAGTGCATCCGCTGATCGACCGTTTCGTGCGACGCCGGATGGAGGCTGCCGCCGCCGGGCATCAACAGATGGTTCTGCCCGTTCGCGCCGTCCGAGTAGAGCCGCGCGTCGAGCACGCCGTAGCCCTCCTCTTTGGCGGCTTCGAGAATCACGCCGCCCGCGCCATCGCCGAACAGAATCGCGGTCGTCCGTTCTTCGTAATCGAGAATGGAGCTCATCTTGTCCGCGCCAATCACCATCACCTTCTTGCAGTTGCCCGACTCGATGAACTGCGCACCAGTGTGCAAGCCGTAAACAAAGCCCGAACAAGCGCCGGAGAGGTCAAAACCCCAAGCGTTGCTGGCGCCGATATTGCCCTGCACAAGGCAGGCGGCCGAAGGAAAAATCATGTCGGGAGTCATGGTCGCCACGATGATCAGGTCGATCTCATCGGCGGA
>DRSQ01000087.1 GCA_011372505.1 Chlorobaculum parvum
CTCAGCACCAACGTGGGGCGATTGATCTGGGCGATAACGTTCGAGACCGTGAAGGTCTTGCCGGAGCCGGTGACGCCGAGCAGCGTCTGCCAGCGGTCGCCCCGCAGCACCCCCTCGGTCAACGCGCGGATCGCGCCGGGCTGGTCGCCGGTCGGTCCATACGGACTTTCAAGTTTAAACTCCCCTCCCCTGTGCACAACGTTTTGCATAGATAACTCTCGCTGATGAATAACTCTCGGTAATGGACAATGAATCAATCACCTGCGGACACCGCTGAATCCCGTCGCAATCCCGGGTTGTACGCAAGCCGCAAGGTTGCGGTGGCAGGCCTCACAAAGAACTAATAACCACCGCTTATAGTTCTTCAAGCTTCAGACATGAAAAACATGCCGAAAAGGTAATGACAGTTTTTTCGGTCACTTTGCCAGATTTTTCGTAATCTACGCCTTTGTTTGAACCGGAACGAACGCTTGAGGCCTGAGCGGGATGATTACTCCTGTTAACGATGACAAACCATGCTTTTCTGAAATCCACGGGCAAGCTGTGCCGACCGGCCTCACTGTGCGCGGCGCTGCTCCATCTCATTTCCTGTACCTCCATGACGACTGAACACACGACAACCCCGACCGAACAGTATTCATACACCACCGTCCCTGGTGATTCGCTGCACACGCGGATTTACAAGCTGAAAAACGGACTCACGGTTTACATGAGCCCATATCACGACGAGCCGCGAATCTACACCTCCATCGCCGTGCGCGCGGGCAGCAAGAACGACCCTGCCGAAACCACCGGACTGGCGCACTACCTCGAACACATGCTCTTCAAGGGCACCGACTCCATCGGTTCGCTCGACTACGCCAAGGAGCACGCCGAGCTTGAAAAGATCATCGAGCTGTACGAAAAGTACCGCGCCACAAGCGATCCGGAACGTCGCGCAGCGATCTACCGCGACATCGACAGCCTCTCAAACGTGGCCGCGCAATATACCGTGCCGAACGAGTACGACAAGTTGCTCAACTCCATCGGCGCAAAGGGTACCAACGCCTACACCTGGGTGGAGCAGACGGTCTATATCAACGACATTCCGTCAAACGAACTCGACCGCTGGATCACCATCGAGGCCGAGCGATTCCGCAATCCGGTGATGCGCCTGTTCCACACCGAGCTGGAGACGGTCTATGAAGAGAAGAACATGACGATGGACAGCGACAGCCGCAAGCTCTGGGAGGAGCTGTTCGAGGGGCTGTTCACCAAGCACACCTACGGCACCCAGACCACCATCGGCCTGGCCGAGCACCTGAAAAAGCCGTCGATCCGCAACGTCATCAACTACTACCGCTCCTGGTACGTGCCGAACAACATGGCGCTCTGCATCGCAGGCGACTTCGATCCCGACGAAACGATCCGCATGATCGACAAGAAGTTCTCGAAGCTCGAACCGAAAGAGGTTCCGGAGTTCGTGCCACCGGTCGAACCCGAGATCACCACGCCGGTCATCAAGACCGTCACCGGCCCGGAGGCCGAAGAGCTGGTGCTCGGTTTCAGGTTCGGCGGAGCCAATTCGGACGACGCCGACATGCTGACACTGATCGACAAAATCCTCTACAACCAGACCGCAGGCCTGATCGACCTGAACCTCAACCAGCAACAGAAGGTGCTGGAAGGCGGCTCGATGCTGGTGCTGATGAAGGACTACTCGACGCACATCCTCAGCGCCAAACCGCGCGACGGCCAGAGCCTCGACGAGGTCAGGGAGCTGCTGCTCGCACAACTTGACCTCGTCAAAAAGGGCGACTTCCCCGACTGGCTGGTCGAAGCGGTCATCAACGACCTGAAGCTCGAAGAGCTGAAAGCGCTCGAATCGAACCGTGGCCGCTCGGAGGCGTTCGTCGATGCCTTCGTCTGGGACATGGCCTGGGATCGCCACGTCAACCGCTTCGCCCGTCTCGAAGCGATCACCAAAGAGCAGCTCGTCGAGTTCGCGAAAAAACACTACGGCTCGAACTACGTGGCCGTGTACAAAAAACATGGCGAGCGCAAGAGTGAAGGCAAAATCCAGAAACCGCCGATCACGCCGATCAAGGTAAACCGCGACCGCTCGTCAGTCTTTGCGGAACAGCTGTTGTCGAAAAAAAGCAAAGAGCTGAAACCCGATTTCCTCGATTTCAAAAAGGACATCGGCTACTACGACCTGACGCCGGAGATCAGGCTGCACACCGTGCCGAACCGGGAAAACGAGATGTACAACCTCTACTTCCTGTTCGACACCGGCTCGAACCAGAACCGGAAAATCGACACGGCGCTTGACTACCTTTCGTACCTCGGCACCTCGCGGCTCTCGCCCGCCGAGTTCAGTCAGGAGCTGTACCGCCTCGGTGCAGAGTTCACCGTGCTGACCGCCGACGATCACGTCTATCTGAAGCTCTCGGGCCTAAGGGTGAACTTCCCGCAGGCCATCGCGCTGCTCGATGAGCTGCTGGCCGACACCCAGCCAGACGCGCCCGCGCTGGAGAAGCTCAAGGAGGGGATCCGCAAGGAGCGCGCGGACGACAAGCTCGCAAAGCGAAAAATCCTTTTCGAAGCGATGGTAAGCTACGGCAAGTACGGCCCAAAATCGCCCTTCACCAATGTCTTGAGCAATGAAGAACTCGAACGCCTCACCCCCGAAGAGCTGATCGCCGAAATCAAGCGGTTCATGAGCTACCGCCACCGGGTGCTCTACTACGGCCCGGACTCGCCGGACGAGCTGATCAAAGAGCTGCGCTCGATGCGCCACTTCAGCCAGCAGTTCAGGCCGGGGCCCACATCCGAACCGTTCCCGGAGCTTGAAACTGCGAAAAACCGCGTCTATGTGGTCGATTACGACATGAACCAGGCGGAAATCATTATGCTTTCGCGCGGCGAAACCTACGACGCTTCGAAAGTACCACTCATCACGCTTTTCAATGAGTATTACGGCGGCGGTATGTCGTCGGTGGTGTTCCAGGAGATGCGCGAAGCCAAAGCGCTGGCCTACTCGGTCTTTTCGATCTATCGCATGCCGAAGGAGAAAAACAAGCACAGCTACATTTTCAGCTACATCGGCACTCAGGCCGACAAGCTGCCCGAGGCGCTCGAAGGCTTCGGCGAGCTGATGGACAAGCTGCCCGAATCGCCCGAACTGTTCGCCTCGGCAAAGACGGGTATCGGCCAGAAAATCCGCACCGAGCAAATCACCAAAGCCGACATTCTCTTCTCACTCGAAGAGATGCGCAAGCTCGGGCTCGATTACGACATCCGGAAAGATGTATTCCGCGAGGTGCCCGGAATGACGTTCGAGGATATCGAGAAGTTCCATGAAACCCGACTCAGGAACAAGCCGCACACCATGCTCGTGCTCGGCAAAAAAGACAACCTCGACCTTGAAACGCTCGGCAAGTACGGCGAGGTCCGCTTTCTGACGCTCAAGGAGATTTTCGGCTACTGAGCGGGGAGGCGGCTACATGAGCGCGAAAACAGACGGACATGACGCACCGGACAGCTACGGGAATCTCTCCCGCTGGCTGTCTGGCTTCGTCAAGTTGTCGATCATCGACCGCTACATTATCCGGGAGTTCCTGACCATCTTCTTCTTTTCGCTGGCCAGCTTCGCCGCGCTCTTCGTCATCATTAACCTCGTCGAAAACCTCGACCGGTTCATGGACCGCAACATTCCGGTCGGGCGGATTATTATCTACTACCTGAGCGGCCTGCCGGACACCTTTCTCTTGACCAGCCCGCTGAGCGTGCTACTCGCCTCGCTCTTCGTCACCGGCAAGCTCTCGATGCAGAGCGAACTGCCCGCGCTCAAGGCGGCCGGCATGAGCCTGTCGCGCCTGATAAAGCCGTTCCTGCTGGCCACCTTTTTCATCACCACGTTCAATCTGGTGAACTCTTGCTTCATCACCCCAGCGATGTACGACCTGTCCAAAGGGTACGAAAAGCGCTATCTGAAGAGCCAGAAAGAACAGCAGGAAGAGGCGGTGCACATCAGGGAGTCGAAAAACCGCATCCTGACTGTTGGCCAGATCAATCGGGATCGGCAGAGCGCCGTTTCGGTTTCGCTTGAAACCTTCGACGGCAGCCGGCTGGCTTCCCGCCTTGACGCCGACTCGCTTCGGATCAGCTCGAACGGCAGGCACTGGGTGTTCTACAACACGAAACAGCGAACGTTCGTCAATGGCCGTGAAACGCTCATCGCCAATCCGGGCGCGGACACCCTCAAGCTCACGCTGGCGAAAAACACCTTCACGATGATCGACGCAGACCCGGACGAGATGAACATCGTGCAGCATCTCGCCTTCATTGCCCA
This sequence comes from Chlorobaculum parvum, assembly GCA_011372505.1. Taxonomy (GTDB): domain Bacteria; phylum Bacteroidota; class Chlorobiia; order Chlorobiales; family Chlorobiaceae; genus Chlorobaculum; species Chlorobaculum parvum_B. The sequence continues at coordinate 4,334 of DRSQ01000087.1, forward strand.
GAAGAAGCGCTCCGGCCTGCCGGGGCTTGAAC
>DRSQ01000088.1 GCA_011372505.1 Chlorobaculum parvum
GACCGCGGCCCGCAGGCGGCAAGCATCGGTGACCGTGAGGGTGACAACCCCGCTGACCCGAATCTCGGCGGCAAAATCTTCGACGATCCCGACTATCCCATTACCATCTACAAACTCGGCAAGGCTGACGGTGAGGTTGCCGAACTCGGCAGCACGACGCTGAAAGTGCCGGATGGCGAGGGCGGTTTCCGCGACTCCACCGGCATCGGTTTGCTTGACCGCAACGATACAGCTTATCAACTGACCGGTCAGGATGGGGATGGATTCAACGTTTACGAAGAGATCAGGCAGGATCAGTTCGGTCTCGATGCCGAATCGGTGCTGTGCCTCACCATCGAGGGCCTGAACGACGGTAATCCGGTGTTTGCGGTGTCCGACGAGTATGGCCCGCAGATTGCGCTGTTCGATGCTGCATCTGGTGAGCTGATTCACCGCATCGTGCCCTCCGGCACCGACTTCGAGTCTTCCTCGAATATCGAATATCCCGATATTCCTGATTATACCCTCGAGACGCTTCCCGAACTCTACAGCACCATCAGGAACAATCGCGGCTTCGAGGCGATAGCTTACAACAGCGAGGACGGTTTGCTCTACACGTTCATCCAGAGCCCGATGCGCCCTGACGGTTACGACAATCAGGAGATCGTCCGCATCGTGGCCGTAGATCCGGTCAGCGGCGAGGCGATGCACGAGTACCTCTATCCTCTCAGTGGCGAAGCGGGTCAGGACAAGATCGGCGATGCGGTGTACGACGCCGATCGCGACGTGTTCTACGTGATCGAGCGCGACTCCGGTGCAACCTCCAACGCCAATAAATCGATTTTCGAGATCGACCTCAGCGATGCGACCGACACGCTCGCCTACACCACTGGTGCGGATGGACACAGTTGGGAAGAGCTGCTCGGCGCGGGCGTGACGCAGCCGGAGCTGGCTGATGTCGAGAGCCTTGCCGATGCACTTGCCGGAGAGGTCACCTTTGCTCAGAAAAACGAAATCCTCAACATTCCGTCGCTCGGCATTGATCCGCGTTTCGACAAAGCCGAGGGACTGGCGCTCAAGCCCGACGGTACGCTTGTGGTGGGCTTCGACAACGATTTCGTGCACGTCGATGGCCGCGCCGACAACATGCTCGTCGAGATCGACTTCAACGAGCTTGAAGTTGACACTTCCGACAAGGACGGCGGCATCGATCCGGGGCATCGTGACTTTTACGGCGTGCGTATGCCCGACGGCATCGACAGCTACGAGTATGACGGCGAAACCTTCGTGGTTATGGCCAACGAGGGTGATGGGCGCGTCAGGCCGGACGATGTGAACTTCGAGGTGGATGAGGCCTACGACGGGGCGTATCTGAAGATCGTCAGCGAGCTTGCGGGAGGCGAAACGGTTGTCGATACGGTGACCGATCCGCTGACCGGCAACGACATCCACGTGATCGTCTCCGACGCCGCCGATCCCGATGCCCAGGAGGTCGAAGAGGGTGATGAGTACTTCCTCACCATGAAGTATGGCTGGGCGTCGGATGACGAGTTCTACAGCGACGAGACCCGCCTCTACAAGCTCGATGACAGCTACGACAAGAACGACGAGATCGGTCGCCTGAAGGTGGTCAACACCGAGACGGATGGCGATCCCATCATCGCGTTCGGTGGCCGTTCGATCTCCATTATGGACAGCAACGGCAACATCGTCTATGACAGCGGCGACATCATCGAGCAGGCGGCCATCGAGGCGGGCGTGTACGACGATGGCCGTTCGGACGACAAGGGCACCGAGCCGGAGAACATTACCATCGCCAATGTGGACGGCCACATGCTTGCCTACGTGGCTCTGGAACGGGTCAACAGCGTGGCGGTCTTCGATGTCACGAATCCTTACGATGTCGAATTCCTCGAACTGATCGACGTCGAGGGCGATACCGGTTTCGAGTCGCCTGAAGGCATAACCACCGGTGACGGTATGTTGATTGTCTCGAACGAGGTGACGACGGGACTGGCGATTTACGCCTTGCCCGATGCTCCCAAAGTCGGCGAAGAGATTGAAGATGTGGTGGTTGTCGAAGACAGCGCGCTGTACACCAAGGTGCTTGCCAACACGTTCACCGACATCGAGGAGGACGACAGCCTGACCTTTACGGCGACGCTGGCCGACGGATCAGCGCTGCCGTCCTGGCTGAGCTTCGAGGCATCGAGCCACAATCTGGCAACGATGGAGGAGTACTTCCTCGAAGGCGGCTCGTCGAAGAAAGCGACCGACTCGGCCTCGGCGATCACGGCGATGGTGACTGGCCAGAAGACTGACGCGGGTAACCTCTCGTGGGAGTATGGCGATCCGGAGGGCGGCGAGCTGACGACCATCGCCGAGACCTTGCGTGCCGACTACGGCTTCGCCATCGGCGTAGCCAGCACGGTGCAGTTCTCGCACGCCACGCCAGCCGGAGTGGTGAGCCATAACGTGAATCGCGGTAACAAGTGGGACATCGCGCATGAAATCCTGACTGAAACGCAGCCTGAAGTGGTGATCGGCGCAGGCGTCGAGAACAGCTACTTCGCAACGGCGACAACGGATGCTGCGGGTAACGACCGTGATCTGGACGACAACGGCTACAACGACGAGTACGACGCCTTCCACAGAGGCGAAGAGACCGCCTACACCGAAAACGTCGAGTTCGTCGAACGCACGGATGGTGTTGACGGTGGTTTGGCATTGGCTGAAGCTGCGATCAGTGTAAGTCTTGCCGACGGTGAAAGGCTCTTCGGTCTGTTCGGTACCACGGAAGGGCATTTCGAATACTATGAAGTCGAAGACACTCCGGGAGCTGCGGTTATTACCCGTAGCACGGGTGACGCCACTCCGACGGTTGATGAAGACCCGACGATGGCCGAAATGGCGCACGCCTCGCTTTCGGTGCTGAATCAGGACAGTGATGGCTTTTTTGTGATGTTCGAGCAAGGTGATATCGACTGGAACAACCACGCCAACGACTTCGAGAACATGGTCGGTGGTGTGTATGACCTTGACCTTGCCGTCACCGAAGTTGAGAACTACGTGGCCAGTGGTGAAAACGGTATCGATTGGTCAAACACCTTGGTGATCCTGACCAGCGATCACTCGAATGACTACATGAAGATTCAGGAAGAGCTGGGTATTGGCGACCTTCCAGCGCAGGTTGGCACGCCCTACGCTTTCGAGTATCCGGATGGCGAAGTGACCTACAGCAGCACGGGTCACACCAACGAGCTGGTGACGGTCTCGGCACGTGGTGCAGGTGCGACCTACTTCGGCGAGCTTGCTGGTCAAATCTACGCTGACACAAACATCATCGACAACACGCAGATTTACACGGCGATGATGAACGCGGCCGAGAACGCCGGAGCTGAACACATCGTGCTGATGATCGGCGACGGCATGAACATCTCGCACGAAATCGCAGCCAGCCGATACCTGTACGGTGAAGACTTCGGTTTGTCCTGGAACGACTGGGGCACGCTGGAAGATGGCTGGACGGGTTATGCCACCACCTGGGACGTGACCTCGTACAACAACTTCGCCGACCTGAACGGCGTTGACCACTACGATCCGGCTATCTACGACCCGACAATCGGCTATGACCCGGCGCAGGGCGGCGAGACACCGTACCCGGTCGCCATGACGTTCAGCGGTACGCCAGATAATGAAGATGTTGGCTCCATCGACATCTTGGTGACGGCAACCGACGAGGACGGCGAAACTGTAAGTCAGAGCTTCGAACTGACCGTGGAAAATCCAGCGCCAAAACTGGTCGCAAGTAACCCGGTTGATGATGCTATACGTGTGGATGTCAATAGTAATATTGTAATGACGTTCAGTGAGTCGATTCAATTGGGAGAAGGTGATATCCTGCTGAAGGCAAGTGCTGGTGCGCTGGTGGAAACCTTCAATATCGCCAGTGAGAGTGTGATGATTGACGGAAATGTTTTGACTATCAGTCCCACCAATGACTTTGATGATCGCACCGCATATTCACTGGATATCGAAAATAATGCTATAATGGATTTGGATGGTTATTATTATGCGGGTACGACGAGCTACGATTTCACCACCGTTGGCCTCACCAGTCTTGAATCGGTTTTGGAACGAGCATATGTCGCCTATTTTGGTCGTCCAGCTGATCCAGATGGTTTTAACTGGTGGCTTTCAGGAGGTGAGCCTGATGAGGTTATCAATAACTTTTATCAGGAGTTCTTTAATTCTGATGAATGCCTCAGCACCTGTGCCTCTGAGTTGGATCCGGTGACTCATGAAGTGCTCAATACTCCAGAGTTTCTGAATTCAATCTATCAGAATTTATTCCATCGTGATATCGGGGAAGAGGGCCTTTACTATTGGGGCTCAAAGCTTTCACAGGACTTAATTTCTACAGATCGCCTCGTAATCGAAGTACTCAATGGAGCTCGTGGTTCTGATTTTGATGCTGTCAACAGCAAGATTGACGCAGCACTTGCTCTTACGTATAAAATTGAGGAAATGGATCCTTTAGGTTACTGCGGCGAAGATGCAGCTGATATCGCTCAAGAATGGCTGAGCGATATTTACGACCAGAGTACACTTGACGCTGCGTTAGCAGATCAGGCCCTGACTGCAGTTGCTCAGGAGATCATCGATGTTTCCCTGATTGGTGTAGCGGTTGTGTAAAGTTTAGTCTTGTGAACATTAACCCCGTTTTCCAGTTAATCGGAAGACGGGGTTTTTTCTTTTTATCGGATTGGTTAGATGAAGCAATTATTATAAGCCTCTCATGGTATTCAAACTTGGCTATTCAGGGTATCGAGCGTTCCGTATGGAATGGATTGTCTTTATTATATTTGCATGAGTTAAGAGCAGTTGACTTTTGGTAAAAAGCGATTTCTTGTCATCTTGAGCTACTTTTTTCTATCTAAACAATGTAATGCAACCTCTTTTTTCATCAGTCTACTGTGTTGACACAGGAGCTGGTGCGGGCCACTTCAACATGGAGGTCGATCTCCGGCTTATGCAAGCGATGGCTGACGGATCGTTCCAGCGGTTGTTCGGTTCCGACAGTTGCCTCTGGCGATTCTATTCGTGGTCACCCATGGCCATTTCGCTTGGCAAAAACCAGAATCCGGAAGAGATCGACCATGACCGATGCCGTGCCGATGGCGTCGATGTCGTCGTTCGGCCCACTGGCGGGCGAGCGGTTTTTCATACCGATGAACTGACCTATTCGTTTTTCGCGGCGACTGAGCTGCCGAACGAAACCATCTACCGCATGGTGCACGAAACCCTGCAACAGGCGCTGGCTGGCGTTGGCGTCGAGGCCGAGTTCTGCCGATCGCAGCCCGACTTCCGGGCCCGATACGCTTCGGCGGACTCAGTCTCCTGTTTCACCGCATCAGCTCGCTACGAGTTGCAGGTCGATGGTCGCAAGCTGGTTGGTTCTGCGCAGCGGCGTCAGGGGCAGGCGATTCTCCAGCACGGTTTATTGCCGCTTACCTCTCGTCATCAAGAGATTTCTCGTTATCTTGCAGGTGCCTCTCGTGAGCTTGTCGAGGCGGTTGATGCCGGAATGGCGTTGAAGACCGCCTCGCTCGACGAGTTCACCGATGCCGGTTACGCCGATCTGGTGCCGCTGATCGCCTCAGCCGCCGGACGGGAGGTGAGGATGCTGACGCCGGATGATATTGAACGGCTCGACATCCATCAAGCTTCAATCACTTAATGCTCTTCAATCATGCCCAACTCTTCCTCTGGCAAGCTGCCTCACGTCACCACTCGCGGAATGCTCGACATGAAGCAGCGCGGTGAGAAGATCGCCATGCTGACAGCTTACGACTACACGATGGCTCGCATTCTCGACCGCTCGGGTGTTGATGCGATTCTCGTCGGCGACTCGGCAAGCAACGTTTTTTCGGGCCACAACACCACGCTGCCGATCACGGTCGATGAGATGATCTACCACGCCAAGGCTGTGGTCAAGGGGGTGCAGGCCGAGACGAGCCGCGCGATGGTGATTGTCGATATGCCCTTTATGAGCTATCAGCTCTCCGCCGAAGATGCGGTGCGCAATGCCGGAAAGATCATGAAAGAGCACGAGTGCGACGCCGTCAAGATGGAGGGCGGAAAGGTGATTGCTGAAGCGGTCAAGCGCATCACCGACATCGGCATCCCGGTTATGGGGCACCTCGGGCTCATGCCGCAGTCGATCTATAAATACGGCAGCTACAAAGTGCGTGCCAAGGAGGGCGATGAGGCGAAGCAGCTTATGGAGGATGCGCAAATTCTTGAAGAGTCCGGAGCGTTTGCAATAGTGCTTGAAAAGATTCCCTCGAAGCTTGCCGGTGAGGTGAGCCGCTCGCTGACCATTCCGACTATCGGCATCGGCGCCGGTCCGGAGTGCGACGGCCAGGTGCTGGTGATCAACGACATGCTCGGCCTGAACACCGAATTCCACCCGAGGTTCGTCCGCCGCTATGCCGACCTGGCATCGGTCATCGAAAATGCTGTGCAGAGCTATGTGGCTGATGTGCGTGTCAACAGCTTTCCTTCGGAGGATGAAAGCTATTAAGCGTCGGTCGCTATGCGGAACTCTTTGCTTTTCATGTTGTAATAAATCTTCTATTTTAAAGAACATGCCGGAAATGGCCGGAGCGGTTTCCGGCCTTGATTCCCCTGCACATGGTTGAACAGAGCCTGATGCTTATCCGGAAGATTTTTCGCTCACTTTTTTCATGCGGATAGCCTTTCCCTGACAAGATGGCTCCGTCGGATGTATGACAGTTTGTATGGGTAAAGACGATAGAAAAACAGCAAGGAAGCAGTATCCGCCGGTGCTTCAAGACGAAACAGGACGGCCTCAGGGCCGTTTTCCTTTCGTTTCACGATCGTTTGTCCCTTCGGCGTTCACAGTCATGAACATGGTTTCAGGCTATGTGTCAATCATCATGTCTGGAGAGGGCAGCTTTATTATTGCCGGATGGCTCATCTTTGTCGCGGCGTTTTTCGATACCATCGACGGCTATGTGGCCCGACTTACCAATGGCTCCTCGGAGTTTGGCGTCGAGCTCGATTCGCTTTCGGATCTGGTCTCTTTCGGCGCGGCTCCGGCCTATCTGGTCTATAAATTCGGACTCGAACACCTTGGAATGCCGTGGGGTCTGCTGCTCAGCTCGCTCTTGATGGTGGGCAGCGGGTTGCGGCTGGCGCGCTTCAACATCAGCCTGATCGGCTACAACAAGGAGTCGTTTTCCGGCCTGCCCACACCGGCGCAGGCCATGACCGTCGCCTCGTTCGTGCTCTGGATGACGGCCGAGCCGCTCCTGACCGGCATCGAGCTTCAGCGCGGCCTTGCTTTGCTGAGCGTGGTGCTCGCCGTGCTCATGGTCAGCAAAGTGAATTACGACGCGCTACCCAAACCTACCCGCGAATCGTTCCGCAAGCATCCCGTGCAGATGAGCGCTTACGCAATCGCGATTGTCTGCGTACTCTTCTTGCAGGCCAAGGCTTTTTTTGTCTCCATGTTATTGTATATTCTGCTCGGAATCATCAGGTCCCTGACATTTGCGGTCAGGCAATGGCAGGTCTGAAGAGTCTTTTTCCGACGTCATCTAACCATGCAACGTAACCAGTTATGGCATTCAAGGCGAACATCAAGGTGACCTTGCGTCCCTCCATTCTCGATGTGCAGGGCAAGGCCTCGCAGCATGCTCTCGAAAATCTCGGCTATTCAAGTGTCTCATCGGTCAGAATCGGTAAGTACATGGAGGTGATTATTGCCGAAGAGTCTCGTGACGAAGCCGAAAGGGTCGCTACTGAAATCTGTCAGAAGCTCCTGTCGAATCTGGTGATGGAAGATTTCACGTTTGAACTGGAACCCGTCAACTAAATCTCGCTTCTTCCTATGGCTGATCTGAATGTTGGTGTTGTGGTGTTTCCCGGTTCAAACTGCGACCACGATACCGAATATGCTGTTGCCTCGTTTCCCGGAGTCAAGCCGGTTATGCTCTGGCACAACGAGCACGACCTGAAAGGCTGTGAGGCGATCATTCTTCCTGGTGGCTTCTCCTACGGCGACTACCTCCGCTGCGGCTCCATCGCCCGCTTCTCACCGATCATGCGTGAAGTGATCGACTTCGCAGGCCATGGCCGCCCGGTGCTCGGCATCTGCAACGGCTTTCAGGTGCTGGTCGAAAGCGGCTTGCTCGAAGGCGCGCTGATCCGCAACGCTGGTCGGAAGTTCATCTGCCGCCAGTCAACCATCAGCGTCGCCAACAACTCGACCATCTTTACCGACAAGTACGAGAAGGGCGAGGTGCTTCGCGTGCCGGTTGCGCATGGTGAGGGCAACTACTATGCTTCCGCCGAGACCATCGACAGCCTCGAATCGAACGGGCAAGTGGCGTTCCGCTACACCGACGCCGATGGCAATGCAACCGCCGAGGCCAACTTCAACGGATCGCTGAACAACATTGCCGGTATCACCAACAAAGCGGGCAACGTTCTCGGCCTGATGCCGCATCCCGAGCGGGCCAGCGAAGAGCTGCTCGGCTCCGGTGACGGACGGCGGGTGTTCGAGTCGCTGTTCGGTCATCTCGCCGGCTCCTGAATCCCTTTTCCGATGGGCAACGACCTGACGGACAAAAAGAAGATTTTTTCGTGGCTGCTGTTTGACTTCGCCAACACGTCGTTCAGCGTCATGATGGTTACTTTTGCCTTTCCACTCTATTTCAAAAACGTCATCTGCCAGGGCGATCCCCAAGGCGACCAGCTCTGGGGCAACAGCGTCAGCATTTCGATGCTGCTGGTGGCGCTTATCTCGCCGGTACTCGGCGCGCAGGCCGACTACTCGGGTCGCCGCAAACGCTTTCTGTTGGTCTTTACGCTGGTCTCGGTGATCGCCACGGCTCTGCTCTCCTTTTCGGGGCCGGGCAATGTGCTGCCAGCGGCGATGCTGTTTATTCTTGCCAACATCGGTTTTGAGGGCGGGCTAGTGTTTTACGACGCCTACCTTCCGGAAATTACCTCCCGGCGTAGCATCGGCAGGGTGTCGGGCTACGGTTTTGCGATGGGCTATCTCGGCGCGCTGGTAATTTTGCTCTTGTTGCAGCCGCTGCTGATGAAGGGGATCGATGAGTCGAACATCCCCAATCTGCAATTGAGCTTTCTGGTCGTCACGCTCTTTTTCGCCGTGTTCTCCGCGCCTCTGTTTTTTACCCTGCGCGACACGAAAGGCAAGGCAGGGCTGCTGCCCGACGAAACCGGAATGCGCAACCGGAAATCGTCGGTTCTCCATTCGCTTCAGGAGGTCGGCTACACCATCCGGCACATCATGAACTACCCCGATCTAGCTCGTTTCCTGCTCGCGTTCTTTTTCTACAACGATGCGATTCTGACCGTGATCGCCTTCGCCTCGATCTATGCTCAGAACACGCTTGGTTTCACTGCGACGGAACTGATCAAATTCTTCATCACCGTCCAGACGACGGCCATCGTGGGCTCGATCGTTTTTGGTTTTGTGACCGATCGTATCGGCCCGAAACGCGCTATCGTCCTGACTTTGTTTATCTGGATTTTCGTGATCTTTCTGGCCATTTTCGCCTCCACCAAGCAGAGCTTTTTCGTGACCGGTCTGGTGGCGGGTCTCTCGATGGGCTCGTCGCAGGCGGCCTCCCGCTCGCTGATGGCGCGGCTGACGCCAAAGGAACACCGCACCGAGTTTTTCGGCTTTTACGACGGCAGTTTCGGAAAAGCCTCGGCGGTGATCGGGCCGCTGGTGTTCGGTTTCGTGTCGGTGCAGGCCGGAAGCCAGAAAGCCGCGTTGGCATCGCTGCTGCTCTTTTTCGCTATCGGCCTGCTGATTCTGACCGGCGTGAGCACCAGCGCTACGAATCCCGAGGAAGCTGTGCAGCGGGATGGCCAGAAGCTCGGGAAAGGCAGGCTCGATGAGCATGATCGGGCGGAGTTCTGATAAACGAATAGCGGAGGACAACGACTATGAACGACAACGTATCGAATGGCGGCGCTGAAGAACGGAGTTGCAAGGACTGCCGGTCCATGAGCTGTTACCGCAAAGAGAAGCGATTACCGGACGAATGTGTGGCGGGTTCCCTCGATGAGCAAAAGATAGACGAGTGCCTCGACCAGTACCGGGGTGAAGGCATCGATGCCAAAATCGCCCGCGCTGCTGCTGAAGTTGAAGGACTCTATTACGGGAAGCTGACGCGTGCTGAGGAGATTGTCGCTTTCGCCAACCGACTCGGTGCGAAGAAGATCGGGCTGGCCATGTGCGTTGGCCTTGCCGAAGAGGCGAGGATTTTTTCGAAGGTTTTGCGGGTCAACGGACTGGAGCCTTTCGCGGTGCTCTGCAAAGCTGGGGCTGTGGACAAAGGCAAGATCGGCATTGAGGATGAACTCAAGCTCCAGCCGGGTACTCACGAATCGCTCTGCAACCCGGTGCTTCAGGCCCGTCTGATGAACGAACATGGCACCGGCCTGAATGTCATCATCGGCCTCTGCGTCGGCCACGACAGCCTCTTCACGAAACACTCCGACGCGCCGGTCACTACGCTGATTGTCAAGGACAGGGTGCTCGGACACAATCCTGCCGCCGCGCTTTATACCTCGGGTTCTTACTACAAGCGACTGATGGAGTCTGGCCGGGAGTTCTAAACTGTCTCGCGATCGACCGGACTGATACTATCGACTTTCTTGGCTACATTGCTAAATAACCTGCTTTGGAAACAATATTCTTGTTTCATTGCTTTTCTGTAAGGAGCTACCATGCCCCAAAGTGTAACCATATGAAAAGGAAAAACTGCTGATTCAGCAGCCATTGCTGCAATTTTGTTGCGGTCTGGATGGTTTCCGCATTTCTCTGAAGACTCTCGCCAGACCGATGCCGAACGGATCGAAGCGTTTCTCGAAAGTTCATATACGGAAGCCGATAGCCGTTCGGTTTATGTTGCCAAGATTGAAAATGGGATAGTTGTGGGTTACTGTACTGTGCAGTGGCTATCATATCTGTTCCTGGCTGCGCCGGAAGGATATGTTTCCGAATTGTTTGTCGATGATGCGTGGCGGGGTCAGGGGATTGGTCAGCACCTGATCGAGACCGTCGAACAGGAGGCCAGAGTGAGAGGGTGTTCCCGGCTGATGCTTTGCAATGGCCGTAGCCGCGAATCCTATAAACGTGGGCTTTACCAGAAGCTTGGCTGGCAGGAACGGGAATCTGTGGCCAATTTCATTTTCAAGCTTTGAGTCCGTAACTCCAATCGATACGATTATGGCGCACGAATTCGACGGAAAGAGATACGAAAAGGCCTCGACCCACCAGCAGGAGTGGGGTCGGAAGCTGATTGCTGAGCTTGGCCTGAAGGGCCGCGAGCGGGTGCTCGATCTGGGGTGCGGCGACGGAAGCCTGACAGCGGTGATCGCAGGATTGCTACCGGAGGGCGAGGTCGTCGGCATCGACGCCTCGCGCGGCATGATCGACGCCGCATTGCCGAAGTCGGGAGGCAATCTCTATTTCCGGTTGCTCGACATCGACGATCTCGATTTCGACAACGAGTTCGACCTGATCTTCTCGAACGCTGCGTTGCACTGGGTCAAAGATCACGAAAAGCTGCTGCGCAACGTGCGCCGTGCCTTGCGCCCGGGCGGGCGTGTGCGCTTCAACTTTGCTGGCGAGGGCAACTGCATGGCCTTCTTTCGGGTGATCTGCGAGGCGATGAGCGACGAGCGGTTTCGGAGCTTTTTCGCGGCATTCGAGTGGCCTTGGTTCATGCCGCCGCAAGAAGTCTACCACGAGCTTGCCGAGGTGAGCGGGTTGCGAAACGTCGAGGTCTGGGACGAAAACGCCGACCGTTACTTCCCCGACGCCGATACCATAATCCGCTGGATCGACCAGCCCAGCATCGTGCCGTTCCTGCCGTACCTGCCCGAAAGCGAGCGCCTGGCGTTCCGCGATTTTGTCGTGCGGTGCATGATCGAAGAAACGCAGGAGCTGGATGGCCGCTGTTTTGAGACCTTCCGGCGTATCAACTTTTCGGCCATAAAGTGAATTGCAGCGAAGAAAAATCTGTTTGAAACAGTATTTTTAGTGTCTTCTGCATCAGGTCTCAGGGAAACCATCCCGTTTATTTTGTTATTGTTAGTTTTTGAAGCTTGGCTTGATGCAGGCGATTGCGGCGCTGCTTTGCCAGGCTGATTCCCTGTGACCAGCTTTGCAGGTCGGAGGTTTTCCTGAAAACAATTTTCAACATATTATGATAAAGTCATGGCTCCTGATTCTCGGCATGCTCGTGTTCACGAATGCTCTTCCTGTGATGCCGGCATCAGGCATAGCAGAAGAGTCTGAAGCGCTTGCCGTTCCTTCAGGTGTTGGCGCGATTACCGTCAGAATTTCCGGCTTGCGCAATAGCGATGGCTCGCTTTCGGTTGGGCTGTTCAGTGCGAAAAAGGGCTTTCCCGGTAAATTCGACAAAGCAGTCGAAGTTCTGAGCGTTTCGGCATCAGCGGAGCCGGTCGTGGTTTTCGATAATGTGCCGTGGGGTACGTATGCCGTGGCTGTGCGTCACGACGAGAATGGTAACGGCAAGCTCGATGCCAACTTTCTCGGGATGCCCAAGGAGGGGGTTGGTACCTCGAACAACCCGAAGTCGAGCTTTGGGCCGCCCTCGTTTAAGGATGCCTCATTCATGCTTGAAGAGGATAATCTGGATTTGAGTATTAACCTCAAATATCTCTGAGGAATGGCGGTGAAACGGTTTGAATTCCTATCTTCAGCTCTCAGTGCGCTTTCAAATCGTTAAAAGTTACAAGCATGGGTAATCTCGAAGCCATCTGCATCAGCGCTGAAAAAGGAACGGTCAAGCAGCCCGTTTCATCGGCCATTTTACGAGAAGCCTGGGGAATCGAGGGGGATGCTCATGCGGGCGAGTGGCACCGGCAGATTTCGCTGCTGGCCGCCGAGAGCATCGACGAGGTGCGCAAGGTGTTGCCCGAACTTGAGTATGGCATGTTTGGCGAGAACCTCGTGACCCGCGGTATCGATCTTCCCAGGCTTCAGGTTGGCGAGCGGTTGCAGGTCGGCGATAACGTGTTGCTCGAAGTGACGCAAATCGGCAAGGAGTGCCACAATGGCGGGTGCGTCATCCAGCAGGCGACCGGCGATTGCATCATGCCGCGCGAGGGCATATTCTGCAAGGTGCTGGTCGGTGGAGAGGTCGTTCCGGGAAATTCAGTGAGTGTTTTATAGCGTTCCCCGCAAGGGCAGGCGCAAGGCCAGCCCCTACACTTTTTTTCATTTACCCCCCAATCCGGGACATGCTTGAGGCGGCGTTATCACGACCGCTGTGCAGCCCATCCTGCGGTTTTTTCCCTACCGCTTCGAGTATCTGTTTTCTGATCTGTTCGCGATTGAATCCGTCGTTCATGGCGGGTTTCAGATCGATGCTTTCCTGATGATAGAGGCAACTGATGATTCGGCCGTCCGCGGTTATTCTGAGGCGTGAGCAGCTGCCGCAGAAATTGCGGGAGAAGGCCGGGATGATGGCGATCGAGCCCTGATAGTTGGATAATCTGAAGCTGTAGTGTTCGGTGTCGCGCCCGGTGACCGCCTCAAGCTGTGGGTAGTGCTGGAAAAGCTGTTCCCGGATCATCTCCGCCCCCATAAATTTTCCGGTGCGCCAGATCTGTTGGTCATCGAACGGTTGCAGCTCCATGAACCTGACGTTGAGCTTGTGGCTGCGGGTGAGTTCGACAAAGTCCGGAATTTCGTCGTTGTTGATGCCCCGGAGCATGAGCGTGTTGATTTTGACGCTCATATCGGGAATGTCGAGCAGCCGGTCGAGCGCTGCGCGGACGCTGGCGAAGCGGTCGCGGCGGGTGATGTCGCGGTACTTTTCTGCGTCGAGTGTGTCGAGGCTGAGGTTGATACCGTCGAGCCCTGCCGCAATCAGGTCGTCCAGATACCGGTTGAGCAGAATGCCGTTGGTGGTGAGCTTGACCGTGTCGATGCCGGGAGTCGCTTTGGTGCGCCGAACCAGTTCGACGATGTCCGGGTGAAGCAGAGGCTCGCCGCCCGTGAAGCGTACTTTCCGGATGCCCATCTGTGCGAGAACTTCGATGACTGCTGCTGTTTGGCCGGCGTCGAGCTGGTCGATTTTCCTGTCAGCATCTTCCTCGTTTTTCAGGCAGTAGGTACAGCGCAGGTTGCAGGCGCTGGTGACGGCGATGCGCACGTAGTCGATCGTGCGCCCGAACCGGTCGGTTAACGCGGCGCGGTTCTGTTCGGAACCCGGCGTCATCGCGGGCCTCTGTTTTTCATCATCTGCCGGGCTTTGTCGAAAGCATCGGGATCGTTGGCGTTGAAGAGCGCTGACGGGTCGTGCGGTTCGACGAGCAACACCCGATTGCTGCACAGAAACGAGCGGAGCGAGTTGTTGCCCGATGCGTGCGCTTCGAGCAGGCGGCGGCGCGATTTCGGCTCGTAGATCGTGAGCAGCGGCTCGGGCCGGTCACGGTCGCCGGAGAGGAAAGCCGTGGCGAAACGAAACGGATTCCGCGCTTTTGTGAGTGTGGCAATCGCCGCTTCGTCGAGCAGTGGAAAGTCGCACGCCGCCACGAGCCACGCAGCATCGGGGCGCTGGCGCTGCGCAGAGAGCAGGCCACCGAGCGGGCCCATGTCGAGGTAGCTGTCCGCGATAGCCTTAACGCCCGCACTTGTCGCATAGCTTTCGATCTGCTCGGCCCGGCAGGAAATGAACACTTCATCGCAGACGCCGCCGAGCAACGCTGCTGTGCGTTCGAGCTGGTTCGCCCCGTGATAGCTGAGCGTCGCCTTGTCGCAGCCCATCCGCGAGCTTTGACCGCCCGCGAGCACGAGACCGTGGAGCGGCACGGCTTCGGCGTGTTTGCGGAACCGCTTCTCCACGAAGATGCCGATCGCGGGCAAGTCATTCCGGTGGAACAGCGGCAGGCTGAACCGTTCGAGTCCGCTCGCATTTCCGTCATGCACCAGCGCGAGGACTTGCGGGATTGCATCGTTTTCAAGCATCGGCAGCACGGCGCGCTGTCGATCCACCATTAGCAGTTTTGGAATTGGCAGCTCTTTCAGCCCTTCGATGAAAAGCAGGTCTGCCGAGAGCGTCGATCCGGCAATGTCCCGCCGATCCGATCCCTGCGAAATGAGCGCCTCTTTTTCGCGGTCGGCGATCAGCACCGGCGCGGCTCCAGCTTTGGTGAAGCGGGCGGAGTCCTTGCCTTCGCGGTCGATCTCGAAGCGGTGGCAGCCGTGCTTGAAGGCAGCGACCTTGAATCCGTCCTCGCAAAAGCGCTGGATCAGCTTTTCGATGAGCGTCGTTTTTCCTGAGCCGGAGAGGCCGCAGAGGGCGATTTCAAATGGATGGAACATCGTGTCGTGCGGCATCAAAAGGAGTTGGCCCACGGAAGCCACGAGCAGGTGACGAGCGATCCGGCGGGGAGCGGTTCGGGCGACGCTTTGGCTTCGATCAGGCAGTTGGCTCCATGGAGCGCGGTGAGCATGTGCGAGTCGGTCTGCTGTGAGATGCGGCAGCGAATTTCTCCATCTTCAATCTTCGTCGAGCCAAACAGGAAGCGGTAGCGCTTGCGGTCGGTGGGGAACGGCTCGTCGAGCACAGTGGTGAATTTTGGGGCTGGCGTCGCGCCCTGCATCAGCGCAAGGGTGGGCAGGGCGTATTCGAGCAGGCAGACCAGCGCCGAAACCGGGTTGCCCGGTAGTGCGAAGCAGAGCGTATCCGAATCGGTTGCACCGAAGTAGAACGGTTTGCCGGGCTTCTGGGCCACCTTCCAGAACTTCTGCTCTACGCCCAGCTCGCCGAGCGTTTCGTGCATGAAGTCGTACTGCCCGGTCGAAATGCCGCCCGCCGTGATGACCATATCTGCATTGCCGATAGCTTCCGTTAACGCCTCGCGAATCGCTTTCCGGTCATCGCGCAACTGGCGTGTCTCGACGACTTCCGCTCCAGCGGCTTCAAGGCAGGCTGAGAGCAGCGCGAGGTTGCTGTTGTAGATCGCGAGTGGTTCGGCCTCGTCGCCCGGCAGGCGCAGTTCGTCGCCGACGGTGATGATCGAGACTCGCGGCTGTTGTCGCACAAGCGCGGAATCTTGTCCGAATGTCGCGAGCAGGCCGATCTCGGCGGGCGTGATGCTGGTTCCGGCGGCCACGAGTAGCTCGCCCGTCTCGACCTCTTCGCCCGCGTGGCGGATGTTGGCTCCCTGTTTCGGAGCTTTGTAGAACTCTACAGTTTCACTCTCGAACCCGCTGGTCTGCTCGAACGGCACCACGGTGTCGGCTCCGTCGGGTACAGGCGCGCCAGTCATGATGCGTGCGCAGGTTCCAGCTTCGAGCGGCGTAACGGCGAGCGCTCCGGCGGCAAGCTCTTGCGAAACCGGGAGCGTCATCGGAGCGTCGTCAGAGGCCCCAGCAATCTCCTCGAACCGCACGGCGAAGCCATCCATCGCAGCGTTGGTGAAGCGCGGCATCGGGAAGTCGGCGCGAACCTCTTTGGCCAGCACGCGGCCACGGAGCTGGTGGAGCGGGACGGAGATCGTCGCATTAAGCTTCCGCGCTGTCGTGGCAATAATTTCGTGAGCTTCCTGAACGGTAATCATGCGTGGCCCTCCCCTTTGAGCATCGGAAAGGCGTGGAAAATCGCGGGCAGCAGCACTTCGAGCGCGTCGCTTGCCGCGCCCGCGCTGCCGGGGAGGCAGACGACGAGCGTGTCGCCGATCAGCCCGGCGGCGAGGCGCGAGAGCATCGCGGTGCGTATCTTGCCTTGCCCCCACCGGAGCAACTCCTGCTCCACGCCGGGCAGGCGGCGGGTGAACTTTGGCGTGAGCGTGTCGATGGTCACGTCGCGCGGCCCGAGGCCGGTCCCGCCGGAGGTGACGACGAGCTCCACGCCGCCTTTGATCCACGCTTCGACCGTCGCGATCAGCTCCGCCGGTTCGTCCGCAATGACGGCCAACTCCTCGACCGGGCATCCAGCGCTTTCAAGTCCCTCTCTAAGAATCCGCCCTGAACGGTCGGTTGCCGTGCCTGCCGCAATCGAGTCTGACAGCACCAGCACGGCGCACTTCGGGCGGTGCTCCGTCGCGAGCGACTGCTTGCCGCCGGTTTTGCGGTCGAGCTTGACGCCGGTGATCTCCATCGTTTTATCAACCGCCTTGCACATGTCGTAAATCGTCAGCGCGGCGACCGACACCGCCGTCAGCGCCTCCATCTCCACACCCGTGGCCTCGCGCGTGATGACCGTCGCCCTGATGCCGATGCGGTCATTGTCAATCTCGAACTCGATGTCGATCCACGAGAGGTTGAGCTGGTGGCAGAGTGGAATCAGGTTCGCCGTCTGCTTGGCGGCCTGGATGCCCGCAATCTTGGCTGCGGCCAGCACGTTGCCCTTCGGCAGCTCGCGTTCACGGAGCAGGGCGATGGTTTCGGGTTGCATGACGATCCAGCCGGAGGCGCTGGCCTGTCGGCGCGTCGGTGGTTTAGCCGACACGTCAACCATGCAGACCATGCCGCTGTCGTCGATGTGGGTGAATTCCATGCGAAATCGGTTTTGAAGGCGTGATCCCGTCGCGGGATCGATCAAGCGGTTTTTCGGGCAATCGGTTTCGATTTGGCCCGTTTGAGGTTGAATATAGGGATTCTTCCGATACTCATGAACACAGATTGGTGGGGTGAAGGTGCTATTGTTTGTAAGAAAGAGCTTTTCGGCAGGGCAAGCATTACCTGCCCTGCCGAAAGCGTTAACCGTTGCCTGACCGTTATGGGGTTGGGCTCAGAGCAAAGGCGTCGTGATCGAATGCATCGAGATGCCACAACCGGCCGTAACCGTCAGTTGTTTTGGTCCATACGTGCAGCGCCTCTGAAAAAGCGGCTCGCGTACAGTTGTCGAGCAATTCTCCGACGCCGAAACTTTCACTGTAACTGGACGTTATGGTGGGTTTGGTGTAAGCGTAGGCTGGTGGTGCGGGATTCTTCGTATCGACCGACAGGGTGCTGACCAATCCGTATGCACTGGCTTCGGTTATCTCGGGCCTTGTGCCGGGTTTGACGCTGAAGTTGAAGCTGGCAAAGCCGTTGGGGTGATTGGCTTTGAAGCTCAACGTTGCCGATGCTCCCGGATCGAATTCGATAAATCCGCATGGCGTTATATGCAGGCGGGTTCCAGTGATCGGGTTGACCTCCGCTGAACAGCAGTTGTTGTCGATTCTTAGCACCATCCGGAACGCCACGGTATGGCCAGAGCCGTTCTTGATCCGGTAATAATCCGGTGCGGTTGTTGCGGTTACCGTGCCGGTGCCAAAGGGGGCCGGTACGTCGGTTATCTAAAGGTCAATGCCTTCGTTTGTCCAGTCAACCAAGGCTCCTGTGTTTTTGAACAGTTCCAGCTTGAGCTCATATTTGCCTGCCGCGTCAAGTGCTTTCAGGCAATCGGTAGCCCCCCTGCCGAGCTTGTCGGTTTCAAAATGCGCGCTTGCCAGATCTTCCCGCTCATCGACCACCGTCCACTCGATGCCTCCCGCAGGAACTGCCAGCGGTCTGATTTCGAAAAGATCGGTTTCCGCTCCAACGGTTTGCGGGCCAAGGGACAGCGGCACATGGGCGTGCCCGCCGGGCACCGGAACGGCGTAATGACGGACGACGGTTCTGGTCAGGTGCGTCCAGGGGCCCGGTGTTGACAGCGGCGTGCCGTCTCCTTCCGTCAGACGTCGGTAAGACCAGCGGTAATAGAGGATGTTTTTATCGTCGCGCAAACTCGTGCGGCTATACCAGACGCGCGGTTCGATCTTTCCACCGAAGGGCTGGCTAAAATTGGTTAGCCCCTCATCAGCGAGAGGCGCTCCGGGCCCTTGGATTTCCGACATGCTGACCTGACGGCCGATAGAGAGAATCTGCACAACGCTGCCGGGAAGATCCGGGTCGGTGTTGCACGCCGGTACCCGTTCATCGCTGATGTGGATGACGACCTCTTTGCCGCATTCGTAGTTCCAGTAGGTATTGCAGGCCAGCGCAGGCTTGTAGATCGTTTCCATCACGCCCCCGATCTCGTATTCAACCCAGAAATAGAGGTCTGGTTTGTCGCCCCGGCAAGAGTAGAGCATAACGGTCTGGAAACGGCCCAGAGCGTCGGTTTCAAGAACGGCAATTTCATCGCAGCGATACCTCCACCATGATGGCATCAGGCACAAATAGGGATACAGGACGGTGAAGTTGCTTACCAGTACGTTACGGAGCGATTGAGCAGTGCTTGTGTTGAGCGCATGGAGCAGCTCGGTTGGTTTCACCGCAGGATTGTCGGTGGCCATTACCGTTGCAGAGTCCGTTTTCAGGGAGGCGAGGCTGCTTTTCTGAACCGAAAGGCGCGTTATTCCTGGAGGTTCGGGTTGCGGGTTGATATACCTGAGGTTGAAGCCCTCTCTGATTGCAGAAAACGGTGCGGGATCGGGCTCGGGAATCGGTGGTTTCCAGCGTTCAGGTTCTTCGATGACACGGATCAGGTCATCACGGAACCGGATAACCTCAAGGTCGGGCAGCCTGATCATCCAGCGCCAGAATTTATCGACTTCGCAGATATGAACTTTGGCGCGACAGACCGGCAAGCCGCTATCGCTTTTGATGACCTGCCCGTGCACCAGGCAGCAGCAACAGGGCCAGAGTTCGAGGATGCTGGCGGGAATCGTGATGGCGCCTACGATTTTTCCGTTCTGCTGGAGTACTGGTTCGTAGGCGTTCATCCGCTCCATCATTCTGATCGACGGCTTCTCGCCCTCTTCGTCAGGCCAGTCGGTTACAGGAACAATAAATAAGCGGTTTGTAGCAACCTCCCGGTCGCTGCACGCCAATGAAGCGGTTCCATTCCTGATTGGTGATTTTTCAATCAAATTGCCTGCTCTGTTGAAAAGCAGAGCCATCATTTCACCTTTGAAATCCGCTTTTGGATCGAGAGCGATTTTCAGCCTGCATGACGGGCGCTCTTTTACTTCTTGCCTTTTTGTCATGGTTTCCATCCTCCTGTTATCAATTTAGTTGTTACTATCAAGCATTTTTTGTCGAAACGCTTGAAAATGCTGTTCAAAAAACCCGATTGATGCATTGAACTGAGTGGGGCTGGAGTAATAAAGTCCCGTGCTAAAAATTTGAGCTGCTGACGCCTTTATAGGGGATTGGGTGATGTGCATAAACTATGCACTTTGCAGATTAAAGTTAGTGATATTTGACGGGCGTTGCAATAGAGTAATGTTCAGAGCTTGCGGGTTTGTTGTTTTGAGTCGTTGTTTCCAGCACATCCAATATGTTCACTCCGTTTTTGTGAATTCGTGACAAAGGTTTGGAACTTATTCAAGAAAATAGGAGTATAAAGGATAAAGTCAGGAAGGCCGGTGCATTGCCGCTGTTTGTCCGCTTTCCGAAAAAATCGTACAAACACCCCCCCCCCAAAAAAACGATACCGTTATGGGAACCAAAGGACGTGAAATCGTAGGCGATTCCGTCGATCGCGTACTCGAGCTGCTGAACAAGGCTTTCGCCGATGAGTGGCTTGCTTATTATCAATACTGGATCGGCTCCAAGATCGTCGAAGGGCCGATGAAGGATGCGGTCATCGCCGAGCTGTTGCAGCACGCCGCCGATGAGCTTCGTCATGCAGACATGGTCTGCACGCGCATCATCCAGCTTGGCGGTACGCCGCTGACCAACCCGAAGCAGTGGTTCGCCGAAACCAACTGCGGCTACGACGAGCCGACCGACAAGTTCGTCAGGATGATTCTCGAACAGAACATCTCCGGCGAGCAGTGCGCTATTACCACCTACAACAGCATCATTCAGGAGATCGGCATGAAAGACCCGGTCACCTACAACCTCGCTGTGCAGATTCTTCAGGACGAGGTCGAGCACGAGGAAGACCTCCAGTCGCTGCTCGAAGACCTCGGCGTTTTCCTGAAAAAATGATTTTCAATTCATCATTTATAACTCATAATTCATCATTCACTTATGCCAACGACGCACGAGAATCTCAAGAACGCATTCGCAGGTGAGAGCCAGGCATTCATGAAGTACATCACCTTCGCCGACAAGGCAGAGAAGGACGGCTTCAGGAACATCGCCAAACTGTTCAGAACCACCGCACAGGCCGAGCGCATCCACGCGCAGGGGCACCTTGCCGCGGACGACGCCGTCGGTTCGACTGCTGATAACCTCGAAACCGCCATTGGCGGCGAGACCTACGAGCACAACGAAATGTACCCGCCGATGTACGAGCAGGCCGTGGCCGAGGGGCACAAGGCCAAGCGTATGTTCGGTTTCGCTGTCGAGGCTGAAAAGGTGCACGCTGCGCTCTACAAGAAGGCGCTCGAAGCAGTCAAGGCTGGCCAGGACCTCGCCGAAACCGAAATCTGGCTCTGCCCGGTCTGCGGCCACATCGAACTCGGTACCCCGCCGGAGCACTGCCCGATCTGCAACGTCAAGGCATCGGTTTACATCCAGATCGCCTGATCATTCGCCAAAAAAGCGATGGTATTCCAAGCCCTTCGGCCTCGACCGGGGGGCTTTTTTTTGTTCCTTTCGTTCTCTACTTTGAAATAATTGCGCCTTGTAAGGTCGTTATTCCGTAAGGCGAGGGTTCTTGAAACGCAACAGAATGCTATGGCGGAAACGAAGGACAATAACCCGATCTCAGCACTGTTTCAGCATGAGCGGCTGCGTGTGCCGGGGATGTACCTGTCGTTCATGGCCAAGCATTTCATGCACGATAAAATCCTCATGAGTGCAGGCTCGCTGGCCTTTCAGACCCTGCTCTCTCTGGTGCCGCTTGTGGCGGTAAGCCTGGCCATTCTTCGGGTGTTTCCGGTTTTTGCATCGCTCAAGCAAAACATCGGCGACTTTTTATTTCAGAATTTCACCCCTGCCCAAGGCGCATTGATGAAATCCTACCTTTGGGAGTTCATCGATAAGGCCTCCTCGTTGTCCACGCTTGGCGGTATTTTTCTTGTTGTGATCGCCCTGTTTCTGATTTCGACCATCGATCATACGCTGAACGATATCTGGGAGGTGCATGCGCCGCGTAAGGTGATGCAGGGCTTTACTCTCTATTGGACAGTGCTGACGCTCGGCCCGCTTTTGATCGGTACCAGTGTTGTGGCCAGCTCGTACGTCTGGTATTCGGTGTTTGCCAGTGGTGAGCTTTTAGAGCAGAAATTGAAGCTTCTGTCGTACCTTCCGGTTTTTAACACTGCCATTGCTCTGTTCCTGCTCTATATGGTGGTGCCGAATCGGAAAGTGCGTTTCAGGCATGCGCTTGCCGGTGGCGTGCTGGCTGCGGTGCTGTTCGAGCTGGCCAAACGCTGGTTTGCCTTCTATGTCGGGAATTTTGCCACGTTCGAGGCGATCTACGGTGCTGTGTCGGTGGTGCCGATGCTCTTTTTCTGGATCTATCTTGAATGGGTGGTTGTGCTGACCGGTGCGGAGTTTGTTTTTTCACTCGGCTATTTCAATCCGAAGGAGGTTGATGAGCAGCGAAAGTTCGATCCTCTGCAAGGGATTCCGGAAGTGCTTGCCGTGCTGCGCATGGTCTGGTTCGCCCAGGCTTCGGGCAGCTTTCTCGACGGGAAAAAACTTCTGACATCGGAAATTATCGCAGACCGTAGTAAATTAGGCTTGATCGTCGAGTTTCTGGAGCGCAGTCATATTTTGCACCATACTGCCGATGGTGCTCTTGCGGTCAGTGCCGATCTTCATTCAATGACGCTTTACGAGCTCTATTCGCGGATGCCTAGGGAGCTTTTCGGCGGTGAGTCGGACAGGATACAGGTGGCTGGCGACGGGACATTCGATCAGATGCGCTCGGGTGTTCGGGAGGCGCTCGAAAGCACGATGCAGACGCCTCTGATTGATCTGGTTAACACTGAGCAAGTGCCCTAACGATATAACGCAAAGAGATTTTATGAGCTATCAGGTTATAGCACGAAAGTACCGACCTTCACGATTTGCCGATATAACTGCGCAGGAGCACATTACCGGCACGATTCAGAACTCCCTTCGAATGGGGCGGGTCGGTCACGGCTATATCTTTTCGGGACTTCGCGGCGTAGGCAAGACAACGGCGGCGCGCGTGTTCGCCAAAGCGGTCAACTGCCAGCGGATGATCGATGATCCGCAGTATCTCAAAGAGGTGACCGAGCCTTGCGGCGAGTGCGAGAGCTGCCGCGATTTCGAAGGCGGCGCGAGCCTGAACATCTCCGAGTTCGACGCAGCCTCCAACAATAGCGTCGATGACATCCGTCTGCTTCGCGAGAACGTCCGCTATGGCCCGCAGAAAGGACGGTATCGCGTTTATATCATTGACGAGGTGCACATGCTTTCGACGGCGGCGTTCAACGCTTTCCTGAAGACTCTCGAAGAGCCGCCGCCGCACGCGATTTTCATCTTCGCGACCACCGAGCTGCACAAGATTCCGGCCACCATCGCCTCGCGCTGCCAGCGCTTTAACTTCAAGCGCATTCCGCTCGACCGAATACAAAGCCAGCTCCAGTTCATCTGCGACGCCGAGTCCATCACTGCCGACGCCGATGCTTTGCAGCTTATCGCCCGCAAGGCGCAGGGGTCAATGCGCGACGCGCAGAGTATTCTTGACCAGGTGATTGCCTTCGCCATCGACAGCGAAGGGGAGCGCGCCATTCGCCACGACAAGGTTTCCGACCTGCTCAGCTACATCGACGACGAGCACTTTTTCATGGTGACTGACGCCATCGTTTCGGGGGATGCCGCCGCGATGCTGGAGGTTGCAGGCATGGTGAACCGCAACGGTTACGACGAGCAGGATTTTATCGAAAAGCTGATCGAGCATTTCCGCAACTTCCTCATTATTCACAATTTGCGGTCGAGCAAGCTTATCGAGCGGCCCGATCCGGTCAAGAAGCGCTACGAGCGCGATGCGCTGAAACTGACCCCTGAGGCGGTTATGGAGATGACCGACCTATTGATGCAGACCCAGCGCGAACTGAAGTTCTACGCCGAGCATCAGTTCCGCTTCGAGCTTGCGCTGCTCAAGCTGATCTCGATGGGACAGGGAACCGCTACGGCGGACGAAAAAAAAAAGCCCTCAGCTGAGCCTGTAGCATCGTCACCCGCATTACCGTCATCTACCGCGCCATCCCCGAAGCCATTGCGGCGCACGCAACGATCCGCGTCTTCGCCTCAGTTCGAAGCGCCTGCCGGAGAGCCTCCCGTTCCACCACCGCCACCTCCCGTTGCCGCGCCACCCAAACCCGCTTTGCCGGAACGTCCCTCAGCGAAACCTGCCGGTACCATTGATCTCGGCTCCTGGAAGCAGGCTTTCTCGACGTTTGGCAGCAACGACCAGCGCATTCCGGCTAAAGCAAGAGCTGCTTCAGGAACTTCTGCATCCGGAAATGCCGGTGGTGCGCCGGTGGCCGTACTCGAACAGTTGCGCATGGAGTGGGGGCGTTTTCTGGAGCATCTCTCCGCCACAGGCCAGCAGGTGCTGGTTTCGCATCTGCACTCTTCCGAGCTGATGTCGTGCAGCCCGGACGGCATGGTGGAACTTGGGTGCTGCCGGAAGTTTTCGTACGAAGAGCTCCATCACGATGCCGACCTGCTCGCCCGCGAGATGGCCGATTTCTATAAACTACCGCTGAGAGTCAACGTCCGCTACGACGCCGCCCGCGATGCCTGCACCCGCGAAAAAAGTGTCTTCACCATGCTCCAGGAACTAACCGAATCAAACGAAGTGGTTCGCTATCTCGTCAAGGAGTTCGGCGGGGAGCTGGTGTATTAATGGATAGTGGATAATTGACACTTGATGGCGGATGGCTTCACCGTCATTCTTGTGGGGATGGGCCTTGCGCCTGCCCGGAATCGGGGGTGGGATAGAACATTCCCGTTGGTTGGAGAAATGGGATTAGGGCTCGATTCCAACGATAACAAGAGGAACTGCCGGGACACCGCGTCCCTGACGAACAACATTGTACATCTCCCCCTCGTAATAGGGCACGCCTGAGCTCATCTGCGACTGAAGCGATTTCATTGGCAGGATTTCGATTCCGACATCGATGCGATCACCCACATAAAAAGCAAGATGTTTCACAAAAAGATCGTACGCCACGAACGCATATTTGCCAAACTGTACCTCAATAGCAACCCGATCCTTGACGAAATCGGTCTGATTGTAACTGAATATTGGCGTTTCACCCGCAGCTTCAATCTCCTGCTTCTGCTCTTCAGGCGGCATGGTAAGCGTCTGCCTGATGAGTTTTGCGTCTTTGGTCACCCAATAGCTTACCCTGCTTTCCCGCCAGGAATGCTCTCTTAGAAGACGGCTGAATGCGGCATTCATATCAATCGGGCTGAACAGCAGTTTGCCTTTCAATCGTTTTTTCGCGCGAGACTTTTGTACGACACTGCTCTGCATTGACTTCCGCAATAACAGACTGAATCTCTTTCCACAAATCCGGTTTGTGAACAAGCAGGCATTCTATAAGTGTAGTGGACCCCGATCGTCGAATGCGATCTCGTGTTCTTCTTCGAATGGAAGACAAGATTGCCGGAATTGATGCTGTGAATGGTATTCTTTCCTTGAGCTGGTCCCCGTCATTTTTTCAAAGCGACCCAATCTCGTGCTTTTCAAATCCGTCAAAATTCATGATATTAAAGGTCATGTCTTTTAACGCATTGCGTATCCCGATTGCAGCGCCGGTCGCTATCAGCTTCCGTTTTGACGCTTGGCAGGGGGTGCTCTCAGGTTTTTCACAACGTTTGATCAGCGATATTGTTATGAGTAAGGAGCCAACAGCGGCGGCAGGTTTGCAAAACAAATTCAGAACCCACTACTGTGGTCAACTGAATCGCGATTCGGAGGGGACCGAGGTCAAGCTCGGCGGTTGGGTGCACAGGATCCGCGATCACGGTGGCCTCATTTTTATCGATTTGCGCGATCACACCGGCATCTGCCAGCTTGTGATTCAGCCGGAAAACGGCGAAATTTTCAAGCTTGCCGAAGGCCTGCACTCCGAATCGGTGATCTCCGCTGAAGGCAATGTGGTGCTTCGCTCCGACGAGACGGTGAATCCGAGACTCGCTTCGGGCGCTATCGAAGTGGTCGTTTCGGCGATCAAGATCGAAAGCGCTGCCCAGCCGCTACCGTTCCCGGTGGCCGACGACATGCCGACCTCCGAGGAGCTTCGCCTGAAATACCGTTTCATCGACCTGCGCCGCGAAAAGCTGCACCAGAACATCATCTTCCGCAGCCAGCTCACCGCCGCCGTGCGCAAATATCTCACCGATCTTGACTTCATCGAAATTCAGACCCCGATCCTCACCTCCAGCTCGCCCGAAGGCGCGCGCGATTTCCTCGTGCCGAGCCGCCTGCACCCTGGCAAGTTCTACGCACTGCCGCAGGCTCCGCAGCAGTTCAAGCAGCTGCTGATGGTCTCCGGCTTTCCGCGCTACTTCCAGATCGCGCCGTGTTTCCGCGACGAGGACGCGCGCGCCGACCGCAGCCCCGGCGAGTTCTATCAGGTCGATATCGAGATGTCGTTCGTCGAGCAGGACGACCTGTTCGCCATTCTCGAAGGGTTGTTCAAGCACCTGGTTGAAACGATGAGTACCAAGCGCATCACGCAGTATCCTTTCCCGCGTATCAGCTACAAGGAGGTGATGAACCGCTACGGTTCGGACAAGCCCGACCTGCGGATTCCGATCGAGATCGAGGATGTTACCTCGCTTTTTGTCAACTCCGGCTTCAAGGTCTTCGCCTCGAACACCAAAGAGGGCTCCTGCGTCAAGGCGATGGTGGTTAAAGGCATGGGTAACGAGTCGCGTCTGTTTTACGACAAGGCTGAAAAGCACGCCCGTGAACTCGGTTCGGCGGGTCTGGCCTACATCCAGTTCAAGGAAGCCGGGACGAAAGGGCCGGTGGTCAAGTTCCTCAAGGAGGATGAAATGGCTGCCCTCAAGGAGCAGCTCGGCATCGAAACCGGCGATGTTGTTTTCTTTGGTGCGGGTAAGTGGGAGAAGACCTGCAAGATCATGGGCGGGATGCGCTCCTACTTCGGCGACTTTTTCACGCTTGACAAAGACGAGCTGTCGTTTTGCTGGATCGTCGATTTCCCGATGTTCGAGTACAACGAGGAGGACAAAAAGGTCGACTTCTCGCACAACCCCTTCTCGATGCCGCAGGGTGAGATGGAGGCGCTTGAACAGCATTCACCCCTCGACATTCTGGCCTACCAGTACGACATCGTCTGCAACGGCATCGAGCTTTCGAGCGGTGCGATCAGGAACCACCGCCCCGACATCATGTACAAAGCGTTCGAAATTGCCGGTTACCCGCACGATGAGGTTGACGCCCGTTTCGGCCACATGATCGAAGCCTTCAAGCACGGCGCTCCGCCGCACGGAGGCATCGCTCCGGGCCTCGACCGCCTCGTGATGATTCTGCGCGACGAGCAGAACATCCGCGAAGTGATCGCCTTCCCGATGAACCAGTCGGCGCAGGATTTGATGATGGCCGCCCCGTCCGAAGTCACCGCCCAGCAGCTCAAGGAGCTGCATATCAAGGTGGAGCTGCCCGAAGAGGAGGAGTGACGGCTGGCTAATTAGCTGAGTCGGTTGTAAATGAAAACTCTCACAAGGCTTTTGGGGCTTGTGGGAGTTTTTTGTTTTTCTTCTGTTTTGCCAGAGGGTACTTTTCTTAAAGTGCAGAAAGGCTTATAGTGTTCTATTCTAAAGCGTTAGATGACTTTCACTGACTAGTTTTATTCCCTGAGGGTAAATACCCCGCCGCTTGCGGCGTAAAATAGCGATTGATGAGCGAGTATCTTCATAAGAGTCATAATGTTACCGTGCTGATGTACCATATGGTGTTTCCAGCAAAATACAGAAAAGTCATATTTGATGGTGAGGTTGACGGGGAGCTGAAAGCGGTATGCTTAGATATAGAAAAGCGTTATCAGATGAATTTTCTTGAAATTGGCAGTGATAAAGATCATGTGCATTTTCTGATTCAGTCAGTTCCGATATACAGTGTGACGAAAATTGTGACGATAA
>DRSQ01000089.1 GCA_011372505.1 Chlorobaculum parvum
ATTCGTTTCTGGACAGCGACATTCTGGTGGTGAACATTCCGCCCAAGCGTCGTGAAGATGTGGTCGAGTACCATGTTGGGCAGATTTCACTGCTGATCGACGCGCTTGCCGATTCGCCGGTGAAGCATGTGCTTTTCGTCAGCTCGACTTCGGTCTATCCCGCGTCCTGTGGTGAAGTGGTCGAGTCGGACGCTGTAGATCCCGATGAAGCGGACTCTCCGGCTGGCCGGGCATTGCTGTACGTCGAGGAGATGCTGCGCTCGGAGTTCTCCTTCAGCACCACGGTGGTGCGGTTTGGCGGGCTGATCGGCCCTCGACGCAATCCGGCGGAGTTCATGCAGCGCATGACGGAGATCACAAGTCCCGGCCATCCGGTGAATCTCATTCATCTTGATGACTGCATACAGATCATTGCGGAAATTATTCGGCAGGAGGCTTGGGGTGAGGTGTTCAATGCCTGCGCACCGCTTCATCCAACCCGGGGCGAATTCTATGCTTCAGCCGCCGAGAGTCACGGTTTTGCTGCGCTACCGGAAGAAGCCTCGAGCAGCAGCAAGTTCAAGATCGTCAACAGTGCCAAGCTCGAAAAGTCGCTGGGCTACAAGTTCCTGCACCCCGACCCGCTCGCGATGGCACGGGGGAGTAGCTGACAGTTGATAATGGATAATTGAAATACGATGGGTTGACTTTGTAGGGGTAGGCCTTGCGCCTACCCTTTAATGGAATCGGCTGATTGATAGTTGTCAGCTTTATCGCGGCTATAAAATGAATTCAAGATCGTATCCTCTATCCAGTGTCTTCGCGGAGAAGTCCTTCAAATTCCTTAGAAAATCAATCGTTCTTTCCGGATCGATTTCGCGCCAGTAGGCGATGCGTTCCGGGTCGTCCTGCCAGCCGAGCATCACCTTTTCGGGGCTTTTACCGCCTATCTCGACGATACATCCGTCAATAATTTCAATCATTTTGCCAATTGAGCCAGACGGCAGAAAGGCTTCGTCCCAACTGTCGAGCCCGTTGTTCGATTCGGAGATGAACGGTAGTGCATTGAGCTGTTCGATGACGCCGTAGTGGAACAGGGCGGTGTAGTCGTGGGCGGAGATTTCCATCGAATCGTACACCTTGTAGTTCTTGTCAGCAAGCCTGATGGTGCCGATTTTGCCGCTCCTGCAGATCGGCAGTTCACGGTGCAGGGGGTTCTGGTCGTTGAGGAGGATGTGGGTGACGGTCATGGTGCAAGGGCGGTCTGAACGTTTAATTTCCAGCCGCTGTTTTGAACGAAGGAATTGGTTTGAGATGACGTCTTAATTATAGTTATTTTACTGAAAGTAGCGAATAACGAATGGGTTGTGCCTGGTTGCGCTGTATGGTCAATGTTCAAGCGCACGATACCATCAAAATTTAGCAATAGAGGATAGAATGGAAGGAAACTTTTCGAATAGAGTTCAGGACGTGATCAGGCTCAGCCGCGAAGAAGCGCTTCGTCTGGGACACGACTATATCGGCACCGAGCATCTTCTGCTTGGCCTGATCCGTGAAGGAGAGGGTATCGGAGCCAAAATTCTTAAAAACCTCAAGGTCGATCTGTTCAAGCTGAAGCAGAAGATCGAGGAGAATACCCATCCCAAGGTTCCGGCCACGCAGATGGGCAACGTGCCGTTGACCAAACAGGCCGAGAAGGTGCTCAAGATCACCTATCTGGAGGCTAAAATCTGCAAGTCAACCATTATCGGTACGGAGCATCTGTTGCTGTCGATTATGAAAGGCGAAGACAATATAGCATCCCAGATTCTCGAACAGTTTGGCGTGACCTACGACCAGGTGCGCGATGAACTGTTGTCCATCACGACTGGTCGCAGCGAAGCGGATGACCCGCCGGCGGAAGGTCCGTTATCTGCTGGTTCCGGCAGTGCCGAGCGTCCGTCCAGAAAGTCCGAATCCAAGCGCGCCGAACGCTCCAAGACGCCGGTGCTCGACAATTTCGGACGTGACATCACGCGCTTGGCGATGGAGGACAAGCTCGACCCGATCATCGGGCGCGAGAAGGAGATCGAGCGCGTGGCGCAGGTGCTCAGCCGCCGCAAGAAGAACAACCCGGTGCTCATCGGCGAGCCGGGCGTCGGCAAGACGGCCATCGCCGAGGGGCTGGCGCTCAAGATCGTGCAGCGCAAGGTTTCGCGCGTGCTCTACGACAAGCGCGTCGTGGCGCTCGATCTCGCCGCTCTCGTGGCGGGCACGAAGTACCGCGGCCAGTTCGAGGAGCGCATGAAGGCGCTGATGAACGAGCTTGAGCGGTCGCGCGACGTGATTCTCTTCATCGACGAGCTGCACACAATCATCGGCGCGGGTGGCGCATCAGGTTCGCTCGACGCCAGCAACATCTTCAAGCCTGCGCTTGCGCGCGGTGAGTTGCAGTGCATCGGCGCAACCACGCTCGACGAGTACCGCCAGTACATTGAGAAGGATGGCGCGCTGGATCGCCGCTTCCAGAAGATCATGGTCGAACCGACCTCGGTCGAGGAGACGATCCAGATTCTGAACAACATCAAGAACAAGTACGAGGCGCACCACCACGTGCAGTACTCCGAAGAGGCTATCGAAAAGGCGGTCAAGCATTCGGAGCGTTACATCACCGACCGTTTCCTGCCCGACAAGGCGATCGACGTCATGGACGAGGCCGGAGCACGGGTACACCTGAGCAACATTCATGTGCCGCAGGAGATTCTCGAACTTGAAAAGTCCATCGAAGAGGTGAAGGCCGAGAAGAATCAGGTGGTCAAGATGCAGAACTTCGAGGAGGCAGCCAAGCTGCGTGACAAGGAAAAGAACATGCTCGAAGCGCTCGACAAGGCCAAGCAGGAGTGGGAAGAGGAGTCCGCCGAGAGCGTCTATGACGTGACCGAAGCCGACATTTCCGCGGTGATCGCCATGATGACCGGCATTCCTGTGGACAGGGTGGCGCAGTCCGAGTCGAAGAAGCTGCTCAACATGGAGGCGGAGCTTAAGAAAGAGGTCATCGGCCAGGACGAAGCGATCAAAAAGATCACCAAGGCGATCCAGCGCACCCGCGCGGGGTTGAAAGACCCCATGCGTCCCATCGGCTCGTTCATCTTCCTCGGTCCCACCGGCGTCGGCAAGACCGAGTTGGCCAAGGCGCTTACCCGCTACCTGTTCGACAGCGAGGATGCGCTCATCCGCGCCGACATGAGCGAGTACATGGAGAAGTTCTCGGTGAGCCGCCTGGTTGGTGCGCCTCCCGGATACGTTGGCTACGAAGAGGGCGGTCAGCTCACCGAAAAGGTGCGCCGTAAACCCTACTCGGTGGTGCTGATCGACGAAATCGAAAAGGCGCACCCGGATGTGTTCAACATTTTGCTTCAGGTGCTCGACGAGGGCGTGCTGACCGACGGACTTGGCCGCAAGGTTGATTTCCGCAATACGATCATCATCATGACCTCGAACATCGGCGCCAAGGAGATCAAGAGCTTCGGCACCGGCATGGGCTTCTCGGCCCCTTCGGACGCGACGGGCGACTACAAGGCGATGAAGTCCACTATCGAGGACGCTCTGAAGCGAATCTTCAATCCGGAGTTCCTGAACCGCATCGACGACACGATCGTGTTCCACCAGCTCGAAAAGTCCGATATTTTCCAGATCATCGACATCACGGCTGGCAAGCTCTTCAAGCGTCTGCACGAGATGGGCATCGAGGTCCAGATCGACGAAAAGGCCAAGGAGTTCCTTGTCGAGAAGGGTTACGACCAGAAGTACGGCGCGAGGCCTCTCAAACGCGCTTTGCAGAAGTTTGTCGAGGATCCGCTCGCCGAAGAGATGCTCAAGGAACGCTTTGTCGAAGGCAGCGTGATTCAGATCACCTTCGACGAAAAGGAGAAAGAGTTGCGTTTTGATGAAGGAAAAGCCGCTCCTCCGGCTAAAAAGAAGAGCAAGCCTGAGGAGAAGCTCGATAAAGAGTAAGCTGTATTTTAGCGTTCTTAACTCCCCCGAAGCCCCGCTGAAATCATCGTTTCAGCGGGGCTTTTTTTGTGGGTCGTCTCTTCAATAGTCGGTATCGGAGTCGCTGTCGGAATCGGAATCGACTGGTGATCTGCCGGGCCAGTTTGTTGCCGTAGGGGCAGCTCTCGCGGCTGCCCGTTTCCAGGATTCCGTTACAGGTGAAATCGGGATTAGAATGGAATTATAATTCTAAACAATTGCCTCGTCCCGAAAGCTTTCGGGACGAGGTGTACGGATAAAACAAAATAATTCAGGGCTTTAGCTCAATTTCTTTTTTCGAATATGATCGCTATTCCACACTACCCCGGCTTGAAAGCCGGGGCAACATGAATGTAAGAGGTTGGAATGTCCGGAGGGCTAAAACCCTCCTGAATGTAAGACCGGTTTATGTGCCCGATCAGCAGCCCGGAACCTTCGGGTGTCCTTCCAGCGATGCAAGCGAGCGTTGCAGCAGCTCCTCCGGCAGCGGGTAGTCGCTGATTTTGCCCGACATGTAGGCGTCGTAGCCCTGCAAGTCCATCAGGCCGTGGCCTGACCAGTTCATCAGAATCACCGTCTCCTTACCCTTCTCCTTTGCCTGTCTCGCTTCACGGATGGTCTGCGCGATGGCGTGCGAGGTCTCTGGTGCGGGAATGAAGCCTTCGGTGTGGGCGAAGAGCAACGCCGCTTCGTAGCACTCGGTCTGCTGCAGGGCGGTGGCCTCGATCAGCCCGAGTTGCTTGGTGTGGCTCACCAGCGGGGCCATGCCGTGGTAGCGCAAGCCGCCCGCGTGGATGGCCGGAGGGATGAATGTGTGCCCCAGGCTGTGCATCGGCAGCAGCGGCGTCATCATTGCCACGTCGCCCGAATCGTAGGCGTAAGGCGCGCGGGTCAGCGTCGGGCACGCTTCCGGCTCGGTAGCGATCACCCGCACATCCCTGCCGTGAATCTTGTCGTAGAGGAACGGGAAGCTGATGCCCGCGAAGTTCGAGCCGCCGCCCGCGCAGCCGATGACGATGTCCGGGTAGCGCCCGATCTTTTCGAATTGCTTTTTGGCTTCGAGGCCGATGATGGTCTGGTGCAGCATCACGTGGTTCAGCACGCTGCCGAGCGAGTAGCGGGTATCGTCGCGCTCGACCGCCTGCTCGATCGCCTCGCTGATGGCGATGCCGAGGCTGCCGGGGGTGTCGGGCATCTCTTCGAAAATCTTGCGCCCGATGGCCGTTTGCGGACTCGGACTCGGGATGCACTCTGCCCCCCAGGTTTTCATCATGATCTTGCGGAACGGCTTCTGGTCGAAGCTGATGCGCACCATGAACACCTTGCACTCAATGCCGATCAGCTTGCAGCTCATCGCCAGCGCGCTACCCCACTGGCCCGCGCCGGTTTCGGTGGTGAGGTACTTGATGCCGAACTCCCGGTTGTACCACGCCTGCGCGATGGCCGTGTTGGGCTTGTGGCTTCCGGCGGGCGAGACCCCTTCGTTCTTGTAGTAGATTTTGGCCGGAGTCCCGAGCGCCGATTCGAGCCGCCGTGCGCGGTAGAGCGGCGAAGGCCGCCACAGCTTGAGGATGCCGAGAATCTCTTCTGGAATATCGATCCAGCGCTCGGTGCTTACCTCCTGCTCGATCAGGTTCATCGGGAACACCTTGGCCAGCGCATCCGGACCGATCGGATTGCCATCCAGCCCCACCGGCGGCGGCATAGGCGAAGGCAGATCGGCCTGAATGTTGTACCACTGGCGGGGAAGTTCATCCTCGCTGAGGAGGATTTTGGTAGGCTCTGTACTCATGCGGGTAGTGCTTTGAAGTAAGAGAAAAGAGGCCGGTGACGGCTCTTATGGCCGGGTGTCTGGTGGCCATTATGAAAAGTAGGGAGAGCGCGGGCGGATTGCAAAGGCTGGATGTGGGGAAATGGCGGCCAAGGCTGTAGTTTTGACGAACTGGGAATGTTGTGTAAATCTTGGGGAAGAGGCCGTCTGCTTTTTCTTGATTAGCCAGATTGGCTTAAACAGTGTTAAGCTATAATAATGGCTCCTCGCAGAATTTCGTGGGTGGATTTATAGATAGCCGCAAATCATTGTTGAAAGTCTCTGAAACTCACTTTTTAAGTTTAGATTAAAAAGTGCCCCCTAAGCATTAGTTAATAAAAACACTGAGAGGAATCCTTTTTTGAATAGAGCTTTGGCAGTGACCAGTTACTCAATCAGCGACTCTTTATTCACCATTTACCCACGATAATTTGCGAAGAACCTCAATTTTTTACACCCTCGAAGGTGATGAGATCATTGTGCATTCCGTTTTTAATTGCAAACAAGACCCTCAAAAAAGGCCCTAAAGCTGCAAGTTTATCCCGAAAGTCTGGAAGGCTGAAAGAGTGTTTGGTGCCGAAGGCGGGGGTCGAACCCGCACGTCCATTGCTGAACACGGGATTTTAAGTCCCGGGCGTCTACCAATTCCGCCACTTCGGCAACCTTTGTGCTGTGAGGTCGGCTAATTTACTCTTTTCAAGGAGATTACACAAAAAAGGTTGATTGGCTTTCATCGATTCCAATTTGCGAGTATCTCGACAGGCTCAACTCCAAAGAGTGGATTGCCGCGTCGCTGCGCTCCTCGCAATGACAGTCCGCCAAAAGACTTGCCATCTCATCCCTCTCCTCCTGCAAAGTGATCGAATCCCCGCTTCATGTCCGTCATATCGATTGTCATGCCGAAAATGTCGGTGAGCATCATCCCCTGTTCTTTCTCGGTGATTTCGCCGATGATTGTGATGTCTCGATTCGCAGAGATGAGGTCGTACTGCGATTTCGGCACGGTGAAGAGGAGCTGGTAGTCTTCGCCGCCGGTGAGCGCCCAGTCAAAAACGTCTTGCTGGCACTCTTCGGCGACGGTACGAGCTTCGGCCAATACGGGCAGCTTGCTTTCGTCGATCTTTGCGCCGACTCCGGAGCGGCGGCAGAGGTGGGCGAGGTCGGAGACCAGGCCGTCTGAAATGTCGATCATGGCGGTCGGCACGATACCCTCCTCGCTGAAAAAGTCGATGATGTCGATGCGCGCTTCCGGCAGCAGGTGGCAGCGGATCGCTTCGGCGTACTCCTGCAACTCGGCCATCACCTCCTTGTTGTACGGCTCGTTGTTGCGCATCTGCTCGATCATGGTTGCCTTTTCGCGCTGCAAGAGGTGCAGCCCGGCGGTCGAGCCGCCGAGCGTTCCCGTCACACAGATCAGGTCGCCCGGTGATGCGCCCTTGCGCAACGCCAGCAACTCCGGCGTTGTCGTTCCGGTCATCGAAACCGAGATGAACAGCCCCGAGGCCGACGACGATGTGTCGCCGCCTGCGATGGTAAGTCCGTACACTTCGGCGGCGTGGTTTATTCCTTTGTATAATTCCTCGACCATCTCCACCGGCATCTTCGGCGGTACTGCAATCGAGATCAGCGCATAGTCCGGCATAGCGTTCATCGCGCAGATGTCTGAAACGTTGACGCTGATCGCTTTGCTGCCGAGGTGGTTCAGCGGCGTGGTCAACAGGTCGAAGTGCACGTGCTCGGTCAGGATGTCGGTCGTCGCGACCTGCACCGCTAACTCGTCGTTTTGCCACACCGCGCAGTCGTCGCCGATGCCTTCGAGCAGCTCCGGGCGCTGCTGCTTGGACGGGCCAGTGATCTTTGCCAGGCGTTCGATGAGGCCGAATTCGCCGATCTCGGAAATAGGTTTATATGACATATATTTGAGTACATTAAAATTTATGCGGGTTTTCCGGAGTTTTTCCGGCCCAATCGTCCATAAACATAGCCAATTTCTCATTTTCCATGGGCTTTTTTGACAAGTTAGGGCTGTCGCGCCTCAAGGAGGGGCTTACCAAGACCCGTGATACGTTTCGCGATAAAATTTCGAATGTCACCAAAGGCAAGACCGAGGTTGACGACGAGTTCCTTGAAGAGCTCGAAAACATCCTCGTCGCTGCCGATGTGGGTGTAGAAACTACGCTCGACATTGTTGATGCGGTCACCGAGTGCTCCAAGGGCAAAACCTACCGTTCGGAGGATGAGCTGAACGAGATGGTGATGGGCGAAATTCGCAACCTGCTCGTCGAATCGGGCCATGAGCATCCGGTCGATTTCGATGCGCCGCTGTCTGCCAAACCGTACGTTATCATGATCGTCGGGGTGAATGGCGCGGGCAAAACCACCAGCGTCGCCAAGCTCGCCCGCAACTACGAGAATGCCGGTAAGCGGGTCGTGATTGCCGCTGCCGATACCTTCCGAGCCGCAGCCTACGAGCAGCTCAAGATCTGGGCCGACCGTGCCGGAGTGCCGATCATCGGTCAGGGGCAGGGTGCTGACCCGGCCTCGGTGGTGTTCGATTCGGTCAGCTCGGCGGTCGCCAAAGGCACCGACGTGGTGCTGGTCGATACGGCGGGGCGCCTGCACAACAAGAGCCACCTGATGGAGGAGCTGGCCAAGATCATGCGCGTTGCAAAGAAAAAAGTGCCCGAAGCACCGCACGAAGTGCTGCTGGTTCTCGACGGCACCACCGGCCAGAACGCCGTGCAGCAGGCTCGTGAGTTCACCAAATTTGTTAATGTCACCGGACTTATCGTGACCAAGCTCGACGGCACATCCAAAGGCGGCATCGTGCTTTCCATCTCCCGCGAGCTGAATCTGCCGGTCAAGTACATCGGTGTTGGCGAAAAGATCGACGATCTGCAGCTTTTCGATCGTGCCAGCTTTGTCGAAGCGCTGCTCGAAAAGGAGAACGGGCAGGAGGAGTGAGGCTGCTCAACCCTTTTTCTGCCGTTCTTCCATCGCCGTTTTAAGGCGTGGCAACAACGCAGCCGTTTCGTCAATCCTGAAGAGGTGCGTGCCCGAAGTTGCATCCTGTGCGCCAAGCCGGTCGGCGACGACGGAGGTTTCGGGCATCGAGTCGAGCTGCTCGGCGAGTTGCGGTTCCAGCCTCGACGATCCCGGAAAGATGAATGCGTGTTTGAGTTCGGCTTCTGCGCAATCGAGCAGGTAGTCGATGTGCCAGTGGAGTTTTTTGACGCTTTGCCGGGCAGGCGGGCGATAGCCCCACGAGACGAACAGTTTCGAGAGCTTCGTCCGGATGGCATGGGCATCGCGTCCCCCGCTTCTCGATGCATGGCGAAGCAGGCGGGATGCCAGCGGAAAGCCGCCTTTCCTGCCGCCGAGTGCCGAGCCGACGTAGAGGTAGCGTCCCGGTTCGAGATCAATTGGCTGGCCATTCCGGAATTTTCCGAACACTATGCTGACCGGCTTGTCGAGCTTTATCGAGAGGATGTAGCTGCCTTGACGGTCAGGAGGTCCGAAAATGGTAAATGACATCGGCTGGAATTGGATAATTTGCTGTCAGGTGCAATATTAGCCAATCTGTTGTAAAGATGCGATATAGTTTGTTTAGCCGCAGGTTTTCCGAACAGGGGAGGAAGAAGCATGCAACATACCGATGATATGGTGCAGGAGCGCAGGGAGATGGTGGAACTGCTCAGGCGTTACGGCATCAGGAATCCGAGGGTGCTCGAAGCGTTCTTGACGGTCAAACGCCATCTGTTCGTCGATGGTGAAAGCCGGATGTTCGCCTATCACGACTCCGCGTTGCCCATCGGGTTCGGGCAGACCATTTCGCAGCCCTACACGGTTGCCTACATGATGGAGTTGCTGGTCGAGAACTGTTCGTCTGGCAAGGTGCTTGAAATCGGAACCGGATCGGGATTCCAGGCGGCGATTCTCGATGCGCTCGGTTACCGGGTCTTTACGATCGAGTGCGTTGCGGGCTTGTATGAACTGGCCTCAGCGCGTTTCGAAAAGCTGGGCATTCCAGTGCAAAGCCGCCTCGGCGACGGTACGCTCGGCTGGCCGGAAGAGGCTCCGTTCGACGCCATTATCGTTACGGCAGCCGCGCCGCATGAGCCTTACAAACTGATGAGTCAGCTTGCTGATGGTGGAGTGATGATTCTGCCGCTCGGCAGTCTCGCCTCACAGCAGATGACCGTCATTCGCCGAAAAGGCAACCGGTTCGAGCATGAGGGATTTGACCACTTCGCTTTTGTGCCGCTTCTGGGGCGCGAAGGGTGGCCGGATTCGGATGAATGAGCATGAGGTAATACGCTATATATCAATACGTAAAAAAAAGTAACTATGGCATTAATGGGCAAGTTGAGGGACAAGACGCACATCGTGCTCTTTATCCTTGTGGCCGCATTTGTAGGTCTCATCGTTTTCGAGTGGGGCATGAATTTTACCGGGCCGAAGCAGAGCCGCAGGGGCGAGGTCGGTGCGGTTAACGGTGAACCGATTCCCACCGCAGAGTATGAGCAGCTGTACAACATGGTGAGCACCAGTTTCCGGCAACGGAACCCTGGCGTTGAAGTTACCTCCCGCATCGATGCCGGATTGCGGGAACAGGCATGGAACATGGTTGTCGATCAGACCCTGATCAACCAGTTGCTCAAAAAGTATGCTGTTCAGGTCAGCGACCAGGAGGTGCTCGAAGCGGTCAACAGCGAGGTCAATCCTCCGGGGATCATCCGTCAGAATTTCACCGATCCAAAAACCGGCCAGATCGACCGCGAACTGCTTGAAAAAGCGCGGCAGGATCCCCAAGCCAAGGAGTTCTGGCTCAAGGCTCAGGAGATGGTCAGGCGCGAGCTGATGATCAACAAATTGCTCATGGATCTGAAGAGCATGGCCATCGTGACCGATCCTGACGTGACCGAACTGGTGCAGCGCCAGTATACCACCTTCTCTGGCTCGTTTATTCCATTCCCCTACGATTTTGCTGGGGCCGCCTCGAAGTTTCCCGTCAAGGATGAGGAGATCAAGGCGTGGTACGAAGCTCACAAAGGGCAGTTCCAGCAGGAGCCGACCCGAAGCGCCGAGTTTGTTTTCTTCCCGCTGACCCCCTCTTCGCAGGACAGCCTCCGGGCCAAAAAAGAGATTGACGGGCTTGTATCGGAGTTCGCTTCGGCATCCGATGAAGCCGAGTTCGTCAAAATCCAGAGCGATATTCCCGATGCGGTCAACGTGACCCGGACGCGCGCCGATTTTTCTCTGGAAGGCGGCAAAAAGATTTTCGATTCGCCGAAGCTCGCTCCCGGCCAGATTGTTGGGCCGGTCGCCGATCAGGGCTACTATCGCCTGCTCAAAATCAAGAGCGTTTTCACCGGTGAGCCGATGGCCAGCACTTCACACATCCTGATTCGCGTTAATCCGGCCGACAAAGCCTCGGCCGAGAGTGGCCAGGCGCTTGCCCGGAAGATTCTCGATGAACTGAAAAATGGAGCTTCATTCGCCCAGCTTGCCGCCAGATACTCACAGGATCCGGGCAACGCCCAACGTGGTGGTTTCTTGGGATGGTTCACCAAAGAGCGCATGGTGCCCGAGTTCACCCAAGCGGTGTTCGGTGGAAAGCCCGGTCAGGTTGTCGGCCCGGTGCTGACCCGGTTTGGCTTGCATATCATCAAAATCGACGGCTTCGACAACCGGCAGATCGTCTGTTCGGAAGTCGTCCGGCAGCTCAAACCCTCCAGCCTGACGTCGGAATCGATCAAGCGCAAAGCGATGGTGTTCCGCGATGATGCCGAATCGAAAGGCTTTGCCGAGACCGCCAAGCTCCAGAAGCTCGACGTAGTGCGGACCGGTGATTTCACGCGCCAGACGCTGGTTTCAAAGCTCGGGATGGATGAAGATGTCGCGAGCTTCGCGTTCTCATCAAAAGATGGAGCGATTTCCCAGGTCATCAAGAACGACAACGGGTTCGTGGTCATGAAGCTCATGACCAAAAACGATACCGGCTACCGTCTGCTCGACGACGAGCTCAAGGAGATGATCAAGGCCGAACTGGTGAGAGAAAAGCAGGGGACGGCCCTGAAAGCCAAACTTGCCGAGCTGTCGAAATCCAGCGGCGGTTCGCTCGATGCCATTGTCCAGAGCAATCCGGGGCTGCGCAAAGTCACCTCCGGCATTATTTCGTGGCGCGATGGCAATATCGACGGTTACGGTTCCGATCGTCGACTCGTGGAGGCGATGGCCGGGATGGAGCTCAACAAGCTTTCGGCTCCGGTTCAGACCTCGAACGGCTTCGCGCTGGTCAAGCTTGACGGGCGGCAGCTCCCTTACGGGCTGGATCTGGAGGTTGAGAAAAAGCGCATTCTTCCTCAACTGATGAAGATCAAACAGGAGCAACTTTTCAACGAATACTTCGAGGCGGCGCGCAGAACCGTCAAGATCGAGGATAACCGATAATATCGCGGAATAACCGCAGATGGGATGACGATTTTGCACAAGGCCGCCCTGCAGTTTGTAGGGCGGCCTTGTGCGTTTATGCGCGTCGGGAAGGAGCTGCTGCGCTCTCTGTTTAGTGCTCCTTGAGGAACGCTTCGAGGCGGGACTTGATGGCCTGAAGGCTGGAGAGTTTGATGCACTCGGCAGCCAGTGCTTCGCACTCAGCGATTGTGTGGTTAGCCACTCGCGCTTTGAGCGCCGGGATGTCGGAGCTGACGATGTTGAACTCCCGGAGGCCGCATCCGACGAGGAACGGCGCGGCCAGCGGGTCGGAGCCCATATCGCTGATTTATAGACTAGTGTCGGATCACCGTCAAAGCGTCGCATAAAAACATTACCTTCATTTTCAACGATCAACCAAACCATCGTGAAGATGAAGAAGTACAAAGTGACCCTGAGCCAGGAAGAGCGTGAAGCGCTTGATGCGATCAGCAGCAAAGGCAAGCAGAAAGCTCAAAACGTCTTGTCTGCCCTGATTCTCTTGGCTTGTGACGAAGGGCCGGATCAGCAAGAGCGCTCCATCAATGAGACCATTTCGCGGGTCTTGCAGGTGAGTATGAAAACCATCGACCGGGTCAAAAAGCAATTCGTAGAAGAGGGGCTTGAGGCGGTCATGACTCGCAAGCCGACCAGTCGCGTCTTTGCCAGAAAAGTCGATGGCGACCTTGAGGCCAAATTGATTGCCATGAGCTGCTCTCTCGCTCCGGAAGGTCACGCTCGCTGGACGCTGAGACTGCTGGCCGATAAAGCTGCCGAGCTGAATTATGTGGACGAGATTTCCTATGAAACGGTACGTCGGACGTTAAAAAAAACAAACTCAAACCGTGGAAACAGGACGGATGGGTAATCCCGCCAAAGCAAAGCAGTGATTTTGTCGCTCAAATGGAAACGGTGCTGGATGTGTACAAACAGCCGTATGATCCGCTCTATCCGGTGGTGTGCATGGATGAGTCGCCGAAGCAACTGATCGGCGAAAGCAGAATTCCGATTCCGGCAAGGCCAGGTCGAGCCGTCCGATATGGTTACGAGTACGTCAGGAACGGGACGTGCAATATCTTCATCGCCACTGAACCGTTGATGGGCAAGCGACTGGTCAAGGTCACCGAAACCCGCAAAAAGCAGGATTGGGCAAGGTTTCTGGCTGACATCGCTCTCAAGTACAGGCACGCCGAAAAGATCACGTTGGTCATGGATAATCTCAACACCCACGTGCCAGGCTCGCTGTACGAGACCTATGCTCCGGAGAAAGCAAAAGCGTTGCTGGATCGATTTGACTTCGTTTACACGCCGAAACACGGGAGCTGGCTGAACATGGCTGAAATTGAACTTCGAGTGCTGTCAGGTCAGTGCCTGAATCGTCGAATCGAGAAAATTGCCGAGGTGAAGCGCGAAGTCTCCGCATGGCAACGAGAGCGCAACAACAAAGAGGCGACAATCAACTGGCGGTTTACCACGGCAGATTCACGAATCAAGCTCAAACATCTTTATCCGTCATTATAGCGGTGACGTGACAGTAGTTTGCATGTTGCCCGTCCTGATACCGAAAATCTGATTCGGAACTAAATCATCATTGCCAGAATAAATATGGTGGTAAAGGCGACTCCAGAGAGAAGGCTTTCCTTGTCTTTTATAGCGAAAAGGACTGGATCATCATGCATTTCTCCTCGATGCGTAAGTATCCAGACACGGCTGATCCAGAACAGGAGTACGGGACATGCCAGCCAAAGA
>DRSQ01000090.1 GCA_011372505.1 Chlorobaculum parvum
AGCAAACCCGATTCTCCGCTTCCAGCTGAGGCAAGACAAAAGCTTTTTGATTTGCCAATTTATGCGCGAGTTGATACGCTTCAGACTGATAGAAATAAGCCTTGGTGGGATTATTTTTCCCTAAGTACCACTTCAGAATAAAAAGAGGAGGGAATAAATTTCCGAAATTCTCCGCCTAAGCGGTATAAGATTTTTGTCCATTTTTATCTTGACTTAAAACAACACCGCCCGCTACGATAAAACGTAAGCGGGCGGCTGTTCTGTTTTTCCGGCAAATCCCTTACGCCAGGTCGTAGTTCAACGCAGGCGCAAGCCATTTCTCTGCCTCTCCTACTTCCAGCCCTTTGCGGTTGGCGTAGTCCTCAACCTGATCTTTTCCGATCTTGCCGAGCACAAAGTATTTCGAGGCTTGGTTGGCGAAGTAGAGGCCGCAGACTGAGGCTGCGGGGTTCATGGCGAAGGTTTCAGTCAGCGTGACGCCGGTTGCCGCTTCGGCGTTGAGCAGGTCGAAGATGGTTGCCTTTTCGGTGTGATCGGGGCAGGCGGGGTAGCCGGGGGCGGGGCGGATGCCTCGGTACTTTTCGGCGATCAGCTCTTCGCAGCCGAGGATTTCGCCGGGGGCGTAGCCCCAGAGTTCGCGGCGTACTTTTTCGTGCAGCATCTCCGCGAACGCTTCGGCGAGCCGGTCGGCGAGCGCCTGCGTCATGATGCGGTGGTAGTCGTCGTTCTCTGCTGTGAACTCGTCGAGCAAATTCTGGATGCCGAGTCCGGCGGTGACCGTGAAGCAGCCGATCCAGTCGTTGACGCCGCTTTCGCGCGGGGCCACGAAGTCCGACAGCGCGAGGTTGGCTTCGCCGTGCTTTTCGCCTTGCTGGCGCAGGGTGTGCAGCACGGTGCAGATCATCGAGCGTTCGTCGTCCGAATAGACGAAGATGTCGTCGCCGATGCTGCTGGCCGGGAAGATGCCTGCCACGCCTTTGATGCCGAGCAGCTTTTCGCTGTCGATCCGGTCGAGCAAAGCGGTGGCGTCGTTGAAGAGCTTCGTCGCTTCCTCGCCGACCTTTTCATCCTCCAGAATCTGCGGATACGTGCCGTGCAGCTCCCAGCTCTGGAAGAAGGGCGTCCAGTCGATGTACGAACGGAGCGCGCCGACGGTGACATCCTCCAAAACGGTGACGCCGGTCTGGGCGGGTTTGTCGATGGTTTCGGCCTCCCAGTCGATCGCGAGCCGGTTGTCGCGGGCGGCGTCGAGCGAGACGTACTTTTTGGCCGCCGTGCGCTCGGCGTGGCTCTTGCGCATCGCCTCCTGCTCATCCTTCAGTGCCGCGATGTAGCCCTCGCGCTGGGCGGGGTTGCAAAGGTTGCTGACCACCGGCACGCTGCGCGAGGCGTCGAGCACGTGCACCACCGCGCCGCTGGGGTAGCACGGCGCGAGCTTGACGGCGGTGTGCACCTTCGAGGTGGTCGCGCCGCCGATGATGAGCGGAATCTTCAGGCCGAGCCGCTCCATCTCTTTGGCCACGTGCGCCATCTCTTCGAGCGACGGGGTGATGAGGCCGGAGAGGCCGAGCACGTCGGGTTTGTGTTCGGCCACCGCGTCGAGAATCTTGTCGCACGGCATCATGACGCCGATGTCGATCACGTCGAAGTTGTTGCAGGCGAGCACCACCGAGACGATGTTCTTGCCGATGTCGTGCACGTCGCCCTTGACCGTGGCGAGCAGCACCTTGGCTTTGGCGCTGGTGTCGCAGCTTTTGGCCTTCTCCTCCTCGATGTAGGGCACCAGCACGGCCACCGAGCGCTTCATGACGCGGGCGCTTTTGACCACCTGTGGCAGGAACATCTTGCCCTCGGCGAAGAGGTCGCCGATGTGGTTCATGCCGTTCATGAGCGGCCCCTCGATCACCTCCAGCGGGCTGGGATAGTTCTGCCGCGCCTCCTCGGTGTCCTCGTCGATATAGTCAACGATGCCCTTGACGAGCGCGTGTTTCAGGCGCTCCTCGACCGGAGCGTTGCGCCATTCGGCGGTTTTGGCCTCGGCCTTTTCGCCGCCGTCGCGGATCGTTTCGGCGAACGCCACAAGCCGCTCGGTGGCGTCTTCGCGGCGGTTCAGCAGCACATCCTCGACGTAAACGAGCAGCTCCGGGTCGATCTCTTCGTAAATGCCGAGCTGGGCGGCGTTGACGATGCCCATGTCGAGACCAGCGTGGATGGCGTGGTAGAGGAACGCGGTGTGCATCGCCTCGCGCACCGGCTCGTTGCCGCGGAAGGAGAACGAGACGTTGCTGATGCCGCCGGAGACCTTCGCGTGCG
The DNA here is from genome assembly GCA_011372505.1 of Chlorobaculum parvum. Taxonomy (GTDB): domain Bacteria; phylum Bacteroidota; class Chlorobiia; order Chlorobiales; family Chlorobiaceae; genus Chlorobaculum; species Chlorobaculum parvum_B. The sequence goes on from DRSQ01000090.1 coordinate 2,314, forward strand.
GCAGGTTCTGCTTGATCCAGCGCACGCTCTCGATGAAGTCGAGCGCGTAGTTGTCGTGCTCCTCGATGCCGGTGGCCACGGTCAGCACGTTCGGGTCGAAGATGATGTCCTCCGGCGGGAAGCCGACCTCTTCAGTCAAAATTTTGTAAGCGCGGCTGCAAATCTCGATGCGGCGGTGCAGGCTGTCGGCCTGGCCCTGCTCGTCAAACGCCATGACCACCGTCGCCGCGCCGTACTGCATGATGGTGCGGGCGTGCTCCTTGAACGGCTCCTCGCCCTCCTTGAGGCTGATCGAGTTGACGATGCTCTTGCCCTGGGTGCAGCGCAGGCCGTTTTCGATGACCGCCCACTTCGACGAGTCGATCATCACCGGCACTTTGGCGATTTCAGGCTCGGAGGCGATGAGGTTCAGGAACTCGACGATCACCTTCTCGGAATCGAGCATCCCCTCGTCGAGGTTCACGTCGATCACCTGCGCGCCGTTCTCGACCTGCTGGCGGGCGATGGAGAGCGCTTCGTCGTAGTTCGCTTCCTTGATGAGTCGGGCGAACTTGCGCGAGCCGGTAACGTTGGTGCGCTCGCCGACGTTGATGAAACCGGTGGTTTCGTCAACCACGAGCGGTTCGAGGCCGGAGAGTTTCAGCACGTGCTCGTTTGCCGGGCGCTTCCTCGGAGTGAGGTTCTGCACTGCTTTGGCGATGGCGCGGATGTGCGTCGGCGTGGTGCCGCAGCAGCCGCCCACGATGTTTACAAAGCCCGATTCGGCGAAGCCCGCGATCTGCGCGGCCATGTACTCCGGGGAGTCATCGTACTCGCCAAACTCGTTCGGCAGGCCGGCGTTGGGATAGACGCTGACGTAGCTGCCCGCAATGTTTGAGAGCGCCTCGATGAAGGGGCGCATCTGCTTCGAGCCGAGTGCGCAGTTCAGGCCGACCGAGAGCAGGCTCGGCATGTGCGAAATCGAAATCCAGAACGCCTCGGTGGTCTGGCCGGAGAGGGTACGGCCGCTCGCGTCAACCACCGTGCCGGAGACCATCACGGGCACCTGCCAGCTGGTTTTCGCGGCGTACTGTTCGATGGCGTAGAGCGCCGCCTTGCAGTTCAGCGTGTCGAACACGGTTTCGACGAGCAGGAGATCGACGCCGCCTTCGTGCAGTCCTTCGAGCTGGGCGGTGTAGTTGTCCACCACCTCCTGGAAGGTGACGGCGCGATAGCCGGGGTTGTTCACGTCCGGCGAGAGCGAGAGGGTCTTGTTGGTCGGCCCGATGGAACCGGCCACGAAGCGCGGCTTGTCGGGCGTCTTTGCGGTGAACTCGTCCGCCGCCGAGCGGGCCACCTTTGCCGCCGCCACGTTCAGCTCGCGGGTCAAATCCTGCAACTCATAGTCCGACTGCGAGATCGGGTTGGCGTTGAAGGTGCAGGTTTCGATGATGTCCGCGCCCGCGTCGAGAAAGTCGCAGTGGATCGAACGGATGATGTCGGGCTGGGTGATGACGAGCAGGTCGTTGTTGCCCTTCAGCGGATGGCTGTGCGAAGCGAAGCGCTCGCCCCGGTAATCCTGTTCGTCGAGGCCATGCCTCTGGATCATGGTGCCCATGGCGCCGTCGAGCACGAGAATCCGTTGCTCGATCAGGCCGTACAAAGTGTCGTTCATGCAGCGGCGGATGGTTGTCGGTCGAGATGACCTGATTGGATAAGATTGACCTTCAAGGTAAGCAAAAAAGCGCTCAAATCCCCATCCGCTGCAAGGACGACCGGGTCACGAAACGATCCTGTCGATGCGCTCCGAAAGCCACGAGCGGAGCTGCTCGATCGAGGCGTGGTCGGTCTGGTGGCCCATCGGATATTCGCGGTAGGTGAGGTCGGCGATTTTGTTTTTCAGCCACTCTTCGGACTCGCGCCCCTTGGCGATGGGCAGCACGTCGTCGAACTCGCCGTGCTGCACGAGGAACGGCAGGTTGGCGAGCCCTTTGGGCATCGCGTCCGCCTCGGGGCGCGCATCGGGAAGCTGCCCGCTGAGGGCGAGGACGCCGTGCAGCAGCTCCGGCTTGCGGAACGCGGTCATGTAGCTCATCACCGCGCCCTGGCTGAAGCCCATAAGGAACGCTTTGTCGCCCGTCGGCTGAAGCGTTGCAATCATCTTTTTCAGGAACGCCGTGAACTGGTCGGCGACGCTGATGGCCGCCTCGTGGTCAGCCGTGATGCCGGTGGGCGTGAAGTCGATGGGAAACCAGCCGAACATCTGCGGAGCCAGCATCTGCGGGGCCTGCACGCTCACAATGCGAAGCCTGGGATCGAGCGACGGAGCCAGCATGATGAGGTCGCGCTCGTTGCTTCCGTAGCCGTGAAGCATCACGAGCAGCGGACTCTGTTCATCAGGATGGCGATTGTAATCGAGCCAGGTAAAAGCGTCGTTATTGCGTGTGAACATGGGGGTTGGGTAGAGAATTTTTCTCGGACGATCTGTCGGAAAGATTATAGAAAAAGAGATTGGGCTGAAGCCCCATTATTTTTGTGCTACATAACCCCGGCTTAAAAGCCGGGGCAATATGAATGTAAGAGTGATGAATGTTCGTCGGGATAAAGCCCTCTTGAATATGGCAAAGTCTATCGCTCTCTTCAAGTGATTCAAACTCTTAAACAATTGCCCCGGACTTCAGTCCGGGGTTTGTAGGTCAAATAAAAAGAAATCAGGGCTTTAGCCCAATCTCTTCTGAGGCTGCGTTTCCGGATTCACCTCCGCGATAATCCCGCCTCCCAGCACCACGTTGCCGTCGTAAAACACCACCGCCTGCCCGCAGGCAATGCCCTGCTTCGGTTCGCGGAACGTCACCCGCGCCCGGTCGTCGTCCAGCGGCTCGACCGTGCAGGTGCTTTGCCGGTCGCGGTAGCGGATTCGCGCTTCGGTCTCGAACGGCGCGTCCGGCGTTGCGATACCGCTCCAGTTCATGCCCGTGGCGATGAGGCTTCGGCATTCGAGATCGGCTTTGCTGCTAACGCGGATTCGGTTGTTCGCGGCGTCGATCTCCGTCACATAGACCGGCTCGCCAGTCGCCACGCCGAGGCCGCGGCGCTGGCCGATGGTGTAGAACGGATAGCCGCGATGGTGGCCGAGCACCTTGCCCGCCTGATCGACAATCTCGCCCCCCGCGACGCGCTCCTCAAGCCCCGGAATCGCATCCGCCAGGTAGGCGCAATAGTCGTCGTGCGGCACGAAGCAGATCTCCTGGCTCTCCTTTTTTTCAGCCGCGTGGACGCCGAACGAACGAGCCAGCTCCCGCACCTCGGCTTTGGTGTGACCGCCGAGCGGAAACAGCGTTTTTGATAGCTCTGCCCGGCTCAGCATCCAGAGAAAATAGCTCTGATCCTTCTCTGGATCGACCCCCTTGCAGAGGTGCGTTACGCCATCGTGCAGCTCCGTGCGGGCGTAGTGGCCGGTCGCTACCAGGTCGGCTCCGAGCAGCCGCATCGCCTCGAACAACCCGAACCACTTGATCGCCTTGTTGCACACCATGCACGGATTTGGCGTCCGCCCGCCGAGGTAATCGTCGTGAAAATGGCCGATGACGTCACGGGCGAACTTGGCGCTCAAGTTCAGTGTAAACACGGGGAAGTCGAACTCCGCCGAGTCGCTGATTTTCATCGCCGACGGCGTCAGTGCGGGCGCATCCTCCGGCGTATC
>DRSQ01000091.1 GCA_011372505.1 Chlorobaculum parvum
GAAGAATTCAGGGAGGTCATACAGTTGTGCGATATTGAAGGATTCACCTATGAGGAGATCGCCAATATGGTTGAGAGCCCGATTGGAACCGTACGATCCCGTTTGTACAGAGGTAGAAAGCTGTTACGCGCTAAACTCGAAGATTATGCAAAAAAGCACGGTTACAACACCGAATCCGGCGAGTGAACGAGTGTAACCACCATCAAATCAGTAAACTTTCATGAATTGCAACAAAGCGAAGGTGCTCATGAGCGCTGCTATCGACGGTGAACTCATCAGGAAAGAAGAGCTCGAACTTACACGACACCTTGACGACTGTCCTGAATGTCAAGCCTATTTTCAGGAAGCAAAAAATACAAAGGTCATCATCAAGGAGCGGATTGTTCGCGTCAAAGCGCCCCAAAACCTTGTTGAGTCGATCGTGAGAATGACCAAGATAACCTCCACCTGACCTGCCGTCCTCCCGGAATTTCTTATTCTCTACAAAATCCTGAACCTGACCGCAAAGAGTCTGGTAGTTACCCTTTTTTTTGATTTGATTTGTATGATTAAATAACTATATATCTTAGGAAACAAATCACCTGAGCTGCAAGCTGATCATAGCCAAGAAGCACCAACAAAGCGTTGTCATGAGTAAAACGATTACCCTAACAGAAGAAGAGGTAAAAAAATGGCATCTTAACATGCCGGATGAAATGCTTGAAGCCGTATCAAACCGCTTCAAGTTGCTCTCTGAACCGATGCGCCTGAAAATACTCAGAACCCTCTGTGATAATGAACGGACTGTACAGGATATTGTCAAGGAGGTCGGTGCCAGCCAGGCCAATATATCGAAACATCTGGCGCTCATGCACGATAACGGCGTTGTGAACCGCAGAAAAGAGGGACTGAAATGCTACTACAGAATCGCTGACGACAGCATTGTGTACGCCTGTTTCCTCATCTCGAAAAGCGTCATCGAAAACCTTCAGGATCGCCTGAGCTGGATTCAGAAAGTGAACTCAAGCCTCAAGAGCTGACCTCCCCTGTCATTCTCATCCGCCGGCGTCTCACCATGCCGGCGGCTCCTTCCAGACCTCTCTTTTTTGCCCAAATCCCCCCCCCTCTCAATCTCACACCGTCACTCAACGAACAGCACTTCTCCCCTTCCCCTTTTTCCTCGCAGAAAAAAGTCTGACATATTTATAGTCTCGATGTCATACAGATCACAAGAAGCCACATAATTGTCATACACATCCTCGATAAATACCGGAAAAACAGTTTTGGCACGGCATTTGATGAATAAATAGCAGAGGCGAGGTTCGCCGGACAAAACCTGAAAAAGGAAAAAGATTAAAATCAAAGCCAAACCAAAGGAGACAATCATGTTAATGAAAGTTGCCAAAGACCCGATGAGGCTTTTCGACGATATCTGGAGCGGAAACCAGATGGTCGCAGCGCCTTCATTCAAGGTCGATATTTCCGAAGACGAGCACGCATTCCATCTCGATGCGGAACTGCCGGGCATTACCAAAGAGCAGATCGCCCTCAACATCGAGGATGACGTGCTGACCATCAAGGCCGAACGCAGCCAGAAAGAGGAGGAGAAGAAAAAGGATTACCACAGAATCGAGAGAAGCTACGGCTCCTTCTCGCGCAGCTTCAACATCGGCGAGCTGATCGATCAGGAGAATATCGAAGCCGCCTTCGACAACGGTGTGCTTCACATCTCGCTGCCAAAGACTCAGCCGGTCAACAAAACCAAGGAAATCTCAATCAGTTAACCTACGCTCTCCCAGGGGCCTCCTCGCGACGGGGAGGCCGCACGGAGATCGTAACCATCCAAACAAAAAGGAATTCACATCATGGCAAAAATTATCGGAATCGACCTCGGCACCACCAACTCCTGCGTAGCGGTCATGCAGGGAACGCAGCCGTCGGTCATAGAAAACTCTGAGGGCTACCGCACAACGCCGTCGATGGTCGCCTTCACCAAGACGGGCGAAAGGCTCATCGGCCAGGCCGCCAAACGCCAGGCTGTGACCAATCCGAAAAACACTGTCTTTTCGATCAAGCGCTTCATGGGCCGCAAGTACGACGAGGTGCCGAACGAAAAGAAGCTCGCGTCGTATGACGTGGTCAACGAAGGCGGTGAAGCTCGCGTGAAAATCAACGGCAAGAGCTACTCTCCGCAGGAGATTTCGGCCATGATTCTGCAGAAGATGAAGCAGACGGCTGAAGACTTTCTCGGCGAAAAAGTGACCGAAGCGGTCATTACCGTACCGGCATATTTCAACGACGCCCAGCGTCAGGCAACCAAGGATGCGGGCAAAATCGCAGGCCTTGAGGTCAAGCGCATCATCAACGAACCAACCGCCGCAGCGCTGGCTTACGGCCTCGACAAGAAAAAGGAGAACGAGAAAGTGGCCGTGTTCGACCTTGGTGGCGGTACCTTCGACATCTCGATTCTCGAACTCGGCGACGGCGTCTTCGAGGTCAAATCGACCGACGGCGACACCCACCTCGGTGGTGATGACTTCGATCAGGTGATCATCGACTTCCTCGCCGACGAGTTCAAGAAGCAGGAGGGCATCGACCTTCGCAAGGACGCCATCGCGTTGCAGCGCCTGAAAGAGGCTGCCGAGAAGGCCAAGATCGAGCTTTCGTCACGCACCGACACCGAGATCAACCTTCCCTTCATCACCGCGACCCAGGAAGGGCCGAAGCACCTGGTCATCAATCTGACCCGCGCCAAGTTCGAGGCGATGAGCGCCACCCTGTTCGACAAGGTGCTCGAACCTTGCCGCCGCGCCCTCAAGAACTCCAAGCTCGACATGAAGGAGATCGACGAGGTGGTGCTGGTCGGTGGATCGACCCGTATCCCGAAAGTGCAGGCCCTCGTCCAGGAGTTCTTCGGCAAGGAGCCCAACAGGAGCGTAAACCCGGATGAGGTTGTCGCCATCGGTGCTGCGATCCAGGGCGGCGTGCTTCAGGGCGACGTCACCGACGTGCTCTTGCTCGACGTCACTCCCCTGTCACTCGGTATCGAGACGCTCGGTGGCGTCATGACCAAGCTGATCGAGGCAAACAGCACAATCCCGACCCGTAAGCAGGAGAGCTTCTCCACGGCTGCGGACAACCAGACGTCAGTAGAGGTGCACGTGCTGCAGGGTGAACGCCCGATGGCCAGCGATAACAAGACGCTCGGCAGGTTCCACCTGGGCGACATTCCGCCGGCACCGCGCGGTATTCCGCAGATCGAGGTGACCTTCGACATCGATGCCAACGGCATCCTGAACGTGTCGGCCAAAGACAAGGCCACTGGCAAAGAGCAAAGCATCAAGATCGAGGCCAGCGGCAAACTTACCGAGGCTGAAATCGAGAAGATGAAAGAGGACGCAAAGGCTCACGCAGATGAAGACCAGAAGCGCAAAGAAGAGATCGATCTCAAGAACTCTGCTGACTCGCTCATCTTCAGCACCGAGAAGCAGCTCGGCGAGCTTGGCGACAAACTCCCGGCTGATAAAAAAGCCGAGATCGAAAGCACGCTTGAAAAGCTCAAAGAGGCTCACAAGGGCGGCAGCGCCGATGCCATCAAACCTGCCATGGACGAGCTGAGCAAGGTCTGGAGCGAAGCCGCTTCGAACCTTTACCAGCAGCCTGGTACCGAAGCTGGTGCTGCCCCGCAGCCGGAAGCCGACGGCCAGCAGGAAAACAAAGGCGACGATGGAGCAGTCAACGCCGAATACGAAGTCATCGACGGCGACGACGACAAGAAGTAAGCTCTATTGAGCAAGCCACAACCCCAAAAAGCCCCGTGTCAACAAGCACGGGGCTTTTTGGGGTTTTATGGGGACGTGAGGGGCTAAGCTCTAAATTATTGCTGTGGAGCTATGACCATTCCAGCTCCTACATCATAGGGATCAAAGCCGGCCTGCATGTTTTGCACCGAAGCATAGCCAACAAGGCGATCCACCCACAACTTCGACCGTAAAGCTCTTCCATTCAACAACTTCTGGGCCCAAAGAACGGCCACACCGGCAACATGCGGTGTTGCCATGCTCGTTCCGCTCATAACGGCAAGGCCGCCCCCCAACCCTGCCGAAACGATATCGACTCCCGGCCCGGAAACCCTTGCGCCAGTATTGGAAAATGGTGCGACAGAATAATTCGTACCGCTTTGAACAAGAGCCGCTACGGAAATGAAGCCCTCCGATACGGCAGGAGGACTGACGGCAATTTCAAATTTAGGACGTCGACTTTCATTGCCGGCAGCGGCGACCAAAAGAGCCGGCTTTCGAAAACTATCCATTGCAGCTATCGTTTCAGCCAGATTCTGAAAAAGCAGAATATTGGTACGATATCCCTCAAGAGCCATCGATGTAGCCTCTTCGGTTTCATAGCCATCGCCTTCAAGAGACTTGAACATGCCGGGATAATCGATACCTAGTGTCACGTCACCGCTATAATGACGGATAAAGATGTTTGAGCTTGATTCGTAAATCTGCCGTGGTAAACCGCCAGTTGATTGTCGCCTCTTTGTTGTTGCGCTCTCGTTGCCATGCGGAGACTTCGCGCTTCATGTCTGCAATTTTCTCGATTCGACGATTCAGGCACTGACCTGACAGCACTCGAAGTTCAATTTCAGCCATGTTCAGCCAGCTCCCGTGTTTCGGCGTGTAAACGAAGTCAAATCGATCCAGCAACGCTTTTGCTTTCTCCGGAGCATAGGTCTCGTACAGCGAGCCTGGCACGTGGGTGTTGAGATTATCCATGACCAACGTGATCTTTTCGGCGTGCCTGTACTTGAGAGCGATGTCAGCCAGAAACCTTGCCCAATCCTGCTTTTTGCGGGTTTCGGTGACCTTGACC
>DRSQ01000092.1 GCA_011372505.1 Chlorobaculum parvum
AATCAAGAGATCGTTGCCCATGCCGGCAAAAAGTTTGTCGTTGCCCATGCCACCGTGGAGCGTATCGTTGCCTGCACCACCGTAGAGCCAGTCATTGCCTTCTCCTGCAGTCAAGAGATCATTACCCATGCCGGCAAAAAGTTTGTCGTTGCCCATGCCACCGTGGAGCGTATCGTTGCCTGCACCACCGTAGAGCCAGTCATTGCCTTCTCCTGCAGTCAAGAGATCATTACCCATGCCGGCAAAAAGTTTGTCGTTGCCCATGCCACCGTGGAGCGTATCGTCGCCTGCACCACCGTAGAGCCAGTCATTGCCTTCTCCTGCAGTCAAGAGATCATTACCCATGCCGGCAAAAAGTTTGTCGTTGCCCATGCCACCGTGGAGCGTATCGTCGCCTGCACCACCGTAGAGGGTATCGTCACCATTGTCGCCGTATAGTTTGTCGTTGCCATTCTCTCCGTACAGTACATCATCGCCATCGTCGGCGTAGATCACATCATCGCCGTTCTGAGCGTAGAAGGTTTCGGCGTGGTTCAGACCACGGAGCAAGTCGGCGTTGTTGGTGCCGTAAATAATTTCACTGTCTAGGTAGAAGTAGTTGAGCCAGGTAGCCAGATCGGCAAGCGTGGCGTTGGGGGCGCCGTCTTCATTCAGCACCTGGTTATCAACAATTTCAAATCCGAGATGGTAGATGCCGTCGGCAACCGTGTTAATCAGGTTGTCGCCGCGGAACTGAATGTTAGAACCGTCGTTCTGCACGAGGTGATAGCCGGTTTCCTCGCCGTCCTCGTCATCGCCGTGTAGCTCGACCCACTGGTCCAGATGATTGGCCCGGATGTATCTGTTGATGATGCGAATGTCATGCGTCGAGATGTTGGCGTCGTCGGCCACGCCGGTAGTTTCGATCGCCTCGATGAGAATGCCGTTCATCGCGTTGGCCGCATCCGCGCCCTCGTTGATGTCGGCGGCGGAGGTGTTTTGGGCCAGTCCCAGATCGGTTTTGACCATGTCGGTCAGCCAGTCGAGCCCCGTACCGGTGGTCGATTGGTCGGTGTAGAAGTACTGCGTCCAGTCGGCCAGATCGGTCAGTGTGGCGTTCTGGTTGCCGTCCTCGTTGAGAATGTTGTCGCCCTGAATCTCGAAACCGAGGTGGTAGATGCCGTCGGCCACCGTATTGACGAAGTTTTCGCCGAACATCTGCGTGCTGGCCCCGTCGTTCTGCACGAGATGATAGCCGGTCTCTTCGTCGTTTTCATCATCGCCGTGGAGTTCTGTCCACTCGTCGAGGTAGTTGTCGCGGATGTACTGGTTGATCGCCCGGATGTCGTCCACGGAGATGCTCAGGTCGGCGTTTGCGCCGGTGCTCTGGATCGCTTCGTCGAGGATTTCGTTCATCCGGTCGGCGTCATCGGCACCTTCGGCGATTTCGGTATCGGGGATATTGTCGTCGAGCCCTTCATCGGCCATCACCATGTCGGTGATCCGGTCGAGTCCGGTGCCGGTGGTCGAGTGGTCGATGGAGAACTGGGTCAGCCACTCGGCGAGCTGCTGGATCGAGGCATTGGGGTTACCATCCTCGTTGAGGATGTTGTCGCCCTCGATCTCGAAACCGAGGTGGTAAATGCCGTCGGCCACCGTGTCGATCAGGTTGTCACCCCGGTAGCGCCAGTACGCGCCATCGTTCTGGACGAGGTGGTAGCCGGTCTCTTCGTCGTTTTCGTCATCGCCGTGAAGCTCCTGCCAGGTAGCCAGGTAGTACGAGCGGATGTACGAGTTGATGGTGACGACGTCGTCGGTCGTGAACGTTCCGGAAGCGCCTGCGCCGGTCATGTCGATTGCCTCGACGAGGATGGAGTTCATCATCGCGGCGGCTTCGGCACCGCCCTGGATGTCGATGCCGGAAATGCGTCCTTTGAGGCCCGGATCGGTCATCACTGCATCGACGAGCTGATCGAAACCAGTGCCTGTTGGGGTTGCAGATGGGGTTATGGGGATGGCAACCATAGTTATTACTGTTTTTAGGTTAATGAATTGTACATGCGTTTTCCTGATAGTTCATAGAAAGCCAAAGCCGGTGCGGTAACCGGTTTCGGCCCGGAAGAATTTTTGAGCCTTTAAGCGGTGATGAAATATTATCTGTATAAGTAAATATTAGTAAAAAAAAATATATAAGAAAGGGGAGAAGTGTTTTTCAGAAAAAAGCACCATTGAGAGGCGTTTTAGTCAGGGGAAGGGCTTGTTGGTTTGTTCCTGTTTGCTTGTGGCTTTATGGTTACGCCAGAGTTTGCACAGGCCGATCTGGAGGTTGTGAAGATTGCCGAATCACTTTTGGCGGTTTTCGATGAAGCGATAGATGTCGAAATCTTTTTTCTGATGTGCCTTCTTGGCTTAGTTTGAACAATTGCATGGTTCTTAGTTATTTGGCCTGGCTCATGCTGAGCAGGTTTTCGTAAATCGTCAAGGCTAGCCTACTGTTTTGGGTCGTTGGACGGGAGCCGATGCGGTTCGAGGCGAGTCGATTATGTCTGGATCGGTTAAGCAAGGAAAGGGAGTTTTGTCTGTTAAATTTTTTTGAGATACGCAAAAAAATGACAAGTCCTTTCAGGTGGCCAAGATGGTGCTCGTGAGTTGCCACTATTTTTTGAATTCCATTTCATGATAGTGTTTTTTTTGCTTGTATTTTACATCGGCTAATTTGTGTAGTTATAAATGACTATGAAGTTGTTTTTTCTTTGTTTAAAATTCTAAGTAAGAATTACTCTATCGGCTACGGCTATAATTCCAGATCCGAAACGTACTGTTAAGGTGTTTTTATGTTGGGCCGTTAAAAAAAATGAGAGCAAGCATGGAATTGTTGAGCATGTTGACAAGCCAGCTCAATGTTTCGGAGCAGCAAGCTAGTGGCGGCGCAGGGCTGCTCTTCAAACTTGCAAAGGAGAATATTAAGTGTTGGTGAATTCGGTCAGATTTTTGAGGCAATTCCTGGAATCGACGGACTCATTTCTTCTGCTCCTGATTCCGGTGGTCTTGCCTCGTCATTCGGTGGGAGTGGAGGTCAGCTTGGAAATCTCACATCGCTTGCCGGAGGATTCAGCAAGCTGAATCTGGATGCTGACATGATCGCTAAGTTTGTTCCCATCGTCCTTTCATTTGTCAAATCTCAAGGTGGGGATGCTCTGGAAGGCATGCTTGCAAACGTACTTGGTTAAGTGTATAATTTAATTTCACATAACGCATAACTTTAAATTAACAGGAGGTCGATTATGGCTTATGTAACCATCGATGGCGAGAAGTACGAAAAAGAACTGCTGGAACTTGCCAAAAAACATACGACTGGTAAAGGTGAGGAGAAATTATCGAAAGACGAAGTTGCGGATCTTTTCAAATCAGCTGCAGATGGACAGGGAGTAACCGAGACGGAGAAAAATACCCTCGCCTATATCCGTAAGAACTTTGTGTTCACCGATGCTGCTGCGAAGGATTTTGATGAAGCATTTGCCAAGCTTTAAAGTTGGCGCAGGAGTGTTGCGTAAGAAATACTTTCGCTCCTGAAGCGAAAGCCACAAGTTACAGTTAATGGCAGCAATGTTCTTTAAAGGGGCGATTTTCAGTGATTCTTATGTGATGGCAAAAGCCGCATTTGGCAGAGATGTCCAATGCGGCTTTTTTTGTGAGTGTGGTTGAACGGGATTAGTTTCATTTTCTAGTTTTACCCCGTCGTTCTCAACCCTCCTGAAATGGCGTTGACGGTAAGCAACAGTTCGGGGAGCAACGATTCTGCCTGTTCCTGATTGTCGCTGGCTTTGTGGTTGCGCCAGCGCTTGAGCAGGTCGATCTGGAGGCTGTGAAGCTTGCCGAGTTCCTCCTGCCGGTTTTCGATAAAGCGATAGACGTTGAAATACTTTTCTTTGAGCGTACCGCCGTAGATCAGTTCAAGCAGGCGCATGGTTCGCAGGTATTCAGCCTGAATCATGCCGAGCAGGTTTTCGCGAATCGTGCGGTCTTCGACCAGTGAGGCGTACTTCTCCATGACCCACGGATCGGCTGACAGGACGCTGGTGGCAACATTGTTGATGATATAATGGAACGGCGCCCACGAGAAGTCGGTTCGGCGCATGATGTCGAAGCTTTCGGGGGCGTTGACGCGTAGCTCTTCGAGGGCTGTGCCAGCGCCGTACCATCCAGAGATGCCGAACCTGGCCTGGTTCCAGCTGAAGACCCATGGGATAGCACGCAGATCGTCCAGGCTCTGCTGGCCGGTTCGCCGTGCAGGGCGTGAGCCGATGCGGCTCGATTCGATGATGTCGATCGGCGTGGCCTGCAGGAAGAAGTCGAGCAGTCCGTCGGCTTCGATGAGCTGTCGGTAGGCCTGGTTGCTGCTTTGCGCGAGCAGGTCCATCGCCTTTTCGAGCGGGTGGGGACGGTAGTCCTCCTTGCGGTGTTCGAGACGGGCTTCGGTGATTCCTGCCAGAAACAGTTCGAGGTTGTAGGCTGCGCTGATGCGGTTGGCGTACTTCTGGGCAATGGTTTCACCCTGCTCGGTGACTCGCAGTCCGGCGTCAAGCGAGCCGTGAGGTTGTGCCCGGATGAAGCGGTGGGTTGGCCCGGCTCCACGGCTGATACTGCCGCCCCGGCCATGGAAAAAGAGCACGTCGATGCCGTGCTTGCGGCCCGCTTCGATCAGCCGCTCCTCGGCGCGGTAGAGGCTCCAGAGGCTGGTGATGATACCACCATCCTTGTTGCTGTCGCTGTAGCCGACCATGACCTGCTGCACCGGTTTGCTGCGACCGTGCCGCTCCTGATGCAGTTCGATGCTACGTAGCGTAACCGGATGGGCAAGAAAGCGCTCGAGGATGTTGTGGCTCCGTTCCAGATCGTCGATAGTTTCGAAGAGCGGCACCACCGGAATCGGGCAGGCATCACCGTCACCATGCGGCTCCATCAGGCCAACTTCGCGGGCGAAGAGATAGACCACGAGCAGATCCGAGACGTTTCTTGTCATGCTGACGATCAGCGAGCCGATGCCGTCATAACCGTACTGCTGGGCGTGCTCGAACAGTACCCGGTAGCAGGCGAGTACCGTCTCAGCTTCAGGGCCGACGCGCATGTCGGGGTGGGTGAAGGGGCGTGGTGAGCGCAGTTCACGTTCGAGAAATTCCATCCGCTGCTCTTCGTTCCATTCGGGGAAGGCAGCACCGTCAAGTCCCGCAGCTGTCATGAGTTGCGAAAGGGCAAGGTCGTGGAAGCGGCTGTTCTGCCGGATGTCGAGCCGGCCGAGGTGGAAGCCAAAGGTCTGGACGATACGAAACACCGGGGCGACATCGCCGAGCGAAATGTTTGATGCACCGATTGTCGAGAGTGAAGATATGAAGAGTTCGATGTCAGAGAGCAGCTCCGTGTGGCGTGAATACTGGTAGCGAGCCGGTTCATCGAAGTGCTCCTGCAAGCGCTCATCAGGAAGGCTGGCGATCATGATGTTGAGAAACTGGCGCCACGGTTCGTGCCGGTTCCTGTCAAACGCGTGCTGTTCCGCTTCTCCGAGCTTGTGGCGCATGATCTCCATCCGCTCCTCCATTGCTCCGCTTGGTGATTGGAAGCGTCCGGAAATGCTGAGTTTCGACGCGAGCCGTTCGAGCTGGTGGCGCACAAGCCGTATCGCATGGCTCCGCATCTCCTGAAGCGTCTCCTGCGTGGTCTCAGCCGTTACCAGCGGATGGCCGTCGCGGTCGCCACCGACCCAGCTTCCGAAGGAGAGTCGCGGCAGGTTGCGTGGGTCGGCTGTGGTTTTCGGATCGAATCCGGCCACGCTCCACGCCTTTTCGAGACGCCGGTCGATCATCGGCAGCACGTCGGGGAAGATCGAATGGAGGTAGTGCAACACGTTCTGGCGCTCAGCGCTGACGTCCGGTTTCTCGAACAGGATTTCGCCCGTGCGCCAGAGCCGTTCGAGCACCACCTTGATGTCCGTGCGGATATTTTCCCGTTCGGCAGGCGTCCACATGCGGTTCTCGCGCTTGACCAGCAGCAGGTAGAGTTCGCGGTGCTGTTCGAGCACCGTGCGCCGCTTGGCCTCGGTAGGGTGGGCCGTCAGCGTTGGTTCGACCTCGATGTTCGGTAGCTCGGCAGCGATATCTGCTTCAGTGATATCGAGTTTTTTCAGATGCCGCAATGCCTCGCCCCACAATCCGCTGAGGGATTCGACCCCTTCGTTTGATTCGAGTTGACGTCGATACTGGGCAGCCGAGTTCTCCTCGGCCATGTTGAGCAACTGGAAAACCACGGACAATGCCTGAACAGCCCGTTCGGGATGTTCACATTCCGTGATGGCGTTCCTCCCTTCGCCGCGCAGGTGGGTTGCCAGTTTTGTCTGGCCAAGCTCCTGAAGAACTTCGATAAAGCAATCGAGCAAGAATTTGAAATCAATTGCGGCTTTGTCGAAATCGACAACGCTCATCGTGGTGGTGATCATGGTTTCAATGTCTGTGTCAGTGGTTCAGGCAAGGGTGCGCCAACTTCCGAAACTTAAGCTCTCCGGTATTCGTTGCAAAATTTGCTCCTCTGTAGGGGGTAGCGTAGTTGCAATGATTAACCCTTTTTAGTTGCAAATGTTTGCCGCCTTTGACAATTATGTTTATCTTTCTCAATAAACTTATGCAAGCGGCTAACACCTAATCCATTACTTGTTATGGACAACAAATCAAACGGTAAGCTTATTGCTCTGGCAATCGGCGGGGCTGTGTTAATGGGAGCTTTGTTTTTTTTGGTATCATTCCTGACCGGCTACTCTCCGGCTCCGAATCATTCGACCATCCTTACCCCTTTGCGGTCGTTCATGGGATGGTTCCTGCTTATTTTCTGCGCCTCCATGGTCATCATGGGCATCGGCAAGATGTCCAGCGCTATCAGTGACAAGTGGTTCCTGAGTTTTCCCTTGAGCATCTTCGTGATCGTCATGGTGATGTTCTTCAGCCTCAGGTTTTACTGGGCGAAAGGCCGCACTACCACTGTTGACGGTCAGTACATCCGTTCGGTTGAGCAGCTTAATGACTTCCTCAACAAGCCAGCTTCTACTAGCGATCTTCCTCCGGTACCAGCTGATTTCGACTTCGCAGCAGCAGAAAAGCTGACCGACGCAAAGTGCAACAAGTGCCACACGCTCGGTTCTGTTGCCGATATGTTCCGTACCAAATACAAGAAGACCGGTCAGGTCAAACTGATCGTCGAGAGGATGCAGGGCTTCCCTGGCGCCAATATCTCTGATGACGAAGTGATTGAAATCGGCACCTGGCTTCAGGAGAAGTACTGATTCTTTGCCGGACCAAGTCGTCCGAACCCCTATTCAGAACAGCAGCGCCCCGGATTTCCGGGGCGTTCTGTATTGTGGGGGGTTACTTCTCGGCGGTATAGCTGACCGTGACGGTTTCGGTGATGCCGCCCCTGGCGTTCCAGTCGGTCTTGACGGTCATGCTTCTGGGCTGGCACGCCTCGACCAGGTGATCCAGAATCGTGTTGGTGATGTTTTCGTAGAAGATGCCTGCATTGCGGAATTCGAGGAAGTAGTACTTGAGCGACTTCAGCTCGATGCAGCTCTTGTCGGGCACGTAGGTGACGGTGATGGTTCCGAAGTCGGGCAGGCCGGTTTTGGGGCAAACCGAGGTGAATTCAGGATTGACGATTTCGATAGTATAGTCCCTGTTGGGAAAGGTGTTGTCGAAAACTTCGATGATCTCTTTGTTCATGCTTCTTGTTGGTGTGGATGGTTATCGGTTGTCCTTTTACGCCCCAAAATAGAAAACAGCCGTGATATTCGTTACGATATTTAGAGCGCTTCTGACTCGTTGGATGGTTTTGTCCGTTGTTTGTGGGCCCACCAAGCTTCAGTAGTGACCACAATTTTAACGTACCTTTCATGCCATTTGACCGATATCGTGTGCAATCCGGCGGGCGTGTTGACGATGAGTTGACCAGCATTCGCCAGCAGCTTGCCGCCGAATATGATCTACATGAGGTTTCTTACCGATTTGCAGAGAACGATTTCAGCTTTCTGATCGTGCGCGACAGCTACGCACTGCTTGATCGCATCTCTTATGAGGAGTTTCTGAAAGACGAGCAGATGCCCTATTGGGCTGAAATCTGGCCTGCGGCCGTGAGCCTTTCCCGCCAGCTCATGGAGACCGGCGAACTCGCTGGAAAGTCGGTTATTGAACTTGGCGCAGGGGTTGGCATCGCCAGCATTGCGGCGGCCAAGAGTGGTGCGCATGTGCTCACCACCGATTATTCCGTTGAAGCGCTCAAGTTCGTGGCGTACAACGCACTGCGCAACCGGGTTGATCTCGATACTTGCCGTCTTGATTGGAGGATGGTCAAGAGTGACGAAAAGTTTGACTCGATTATCGCGGCTGATGTGTTGTATGAGCGTGTCAATCTGTTGCCCATTGTCATGGCCATCGATGCTTTGCTGGCCGAGGGGGGATCTGCCTGGATTGCCGATCCAAGAAGAAGGCTTGCCGA
Organism: Chlorobaculum parvum; assembly: GCA_011372505.1. GTDB lineage: Bacteria > Bacteroidota > Chlorobiia > Chlorobiales > Chlorobiaceae > Chlorobaculum > Chlorobaculum parvum_B. The sequence continues at coordinate 8,512 of DRSQ01000092.1, forward strand.
TCAGTTCCTCGAACTGGTGCAGGAAAACGGTTTCAGGATTTCAGAAAAACGCATGTATGATGCTAAGGGTGATCAGGCGGTTGCCGTGACCATCTACAAGCTTGAACGGGGATGCGCATGACGGCTAAGAGCTTCGTGACATCAGACGGGCAGCCCCTTCCGGAAGGCGCCTGGTCGTGGCACGGCGGTAAGGGAGCGATGATCTGGCAGTTGATGTTTGCAGACGGTGGACTGCTTTTGGGTTTGAAGCGTTTTCCGGAACAGCGCCGTGCTTCGCTTTTCTGCCTTTCATCGGAAACCGGGCAGGTTTTTTGCGACGACTTCGTGCTTGCCGGTGGGGGTGATTCGAGCGAACCTGTTGGTGATGGATGGATGATCGGTCTTGAAACCACCCATCGAAATTTGCTTTTTTGCCATGGTTTTCAGTCGGGAAGCCCTGAGCATCAGGGCATCTGGGCAGTCGATCTTTCCATTGGGACGCTGGTTTGGAGCCGTCCGGATTTCGCTTTTGCCGCTAATCTCGGGGAGACTTTTCTTGCCTATAAATCCCGCGTCTTTGCCGGTTTTCCCGAGCGCGACTATTACCTGATCGATCCTTTCACAGGCCGGGAGGTCGAGCACATTGGTACTGATCCGGAGCGTTTCAACCAGTTGCGCAACGAAGCAATCGGCGAGGAGGATCGGCAGGGGGTCATGCTGCCCTCAGCAGGTATGGACGAGTCCGGGCATGTTGAAACCATTGAACTTGCCGGTTCGAGCGTGACTGCGACACATCGGCTTGCTTGCGATGGGGGAACGGAAAGCGCATGGAGCTCGGTTCTTGCTTTTAATGCTGGCGAACGTCTCCTTTACAAGGACGCGATGGGCAAAGCCGAAGCAGTGCCGCTGTTTAACAACTTTCTTGTCAAAGATCAGCGGCTCTACTATATCAAAGAAAGAGAGGTGCTCGTCAGCATCGATCTCTCATGAACGCACTTTTTTCATGACCAGAAACCGTTCAAAGCAGCCGGAAGAACATGATGTGGCAAGGTGCCGGTGGCTTGAACCTTTTCTTTCTCACCTGCAGGCCGCTAGAAATGCTTCTCCCAGAACGGTGACAGCTTACCGGTGTGACCTCCTCCAGTACTTTTCCTTCCTGAAACAAGAGGCCGGGCTTGACACGCTTGATGCCGTTGCGCCTGAACGGGCGGAGGTAGCTGATGTAAGGCTTTTCATGGGGTATCTGCTCGATAAGGGCATCCAGCCTCGCTCGATTGCCAGAAAGCTTGCCTCGGTTAAAAGCTTCTACCGTTTTCTCCTTGAAACCGCTCGGATCGTCTCCTCGCCGCTCTCACTGGTCGTTACTCCGCGCTTGGATAAAAAAGTGCCTCGATTTTTGAGTGAGGACGAGTCCCGCCAACTCTTCGGGCGTTTCGAATTCCCAGAAGATAGTGCGGCTTTGCAGGGGGACGGAAAAAAGGCGGATGTCAGGAATTTTGAGGCGTTCAGGGATCGTGCTGTGCTTGAGGTGCTTTACGGCTGCGGCCTCCGTCTTTCGGAGCTGATTGCGCTTGAGCGGAGTGATGTTGACCTTGCACACGGCTTTCTTAAAGTGAGCGGTAAAGGGCGCAAGCAGCGTATCGTGCCGCTCGGCGAACCCGCTGTGGAGGCGCTCAGAAAGTATTTTGAAGTCAGACGAAACTTCTTTAGAATACCTTTAGAGAGGACAGGTGAATCGTCCAGGGTTTTCGTCACGTCAAGAGGAAGACAGCTCTATCCTATGCTTGTCCAGAGAATGACAAAGAAGTATCTCACCCCGGTTTCCGAGTCGGAAAAGAAAAATCCCCATATTCTCCGACACAGTTTTGCCACACATATGCTTAATGGCGGCGCTGACTTGAAAAGCGTCAGCGAAATGCTGGGTCATAGCAGCCTGACGACCACAGAGCTTTACACTCATGTGACGTTTAACAGGCTAAAAGAGATTTATAATAAAGCTCATCCTGGAGCCTGATATTCATCTTTTGTCAGAAGAGCTTCTAACGGCAGAATCGATGCCGGTTCGTTCTTTGAAAGTTTATAATTCTTTTAATGGAGGTAAGTATGACTAAATCCGTTACCAGTGATGCGGTTACCGTTAAGGTCACCCTTAGGCACTCGAGCAACCATGGAAGTATAGATGAATATGCCCGTGATGCAGTTTCAGCGCTTTCAAAATATTATCCCGGACCGATCAATTGTCATGTCATTCTTGATCATCAGAAGCATGAGCACGATCAGAACAAACTTGCCGAAATCACTGTGCATGTACCTCAGCACGACTTTGTGGCTCGTGAGTCTGCGCCGACCTATGAACAGGGTATCGACAATTGCATCGATGTGCTGGCAAGGCAACTCAAGAAGTTGAAAGAAAAGCAAAGCAATTTCTGAAATCGTCAATCTCAGCAGGGTCAGCACGCTGACCCTGCTGTAGTATCGGGCTTTTCAAACACCATGATCTCCCGTGCATGAATTTTGAGCAGAAGGGGCTGAAAAAGCGATCGATTACGGTCGCCTATTTTTTTGAACATATTGAAAAGCGATTCGACATCAGGTTTCGTCGTCTCAATGATGTCGATGAGCAGAAGCGGCGCATTTATGAACGCGATCTGCATCGGCCTGGTCTTGCTATCGCTGGATTCACCAAGCTGTTTACCTACAAGCGGGTGCAGATTTTGGGCAATACTGAAATCCGGTATCTGGACCACCTTTCTGTTGAAGAGCGCCGCGTGGCATTCGAGAAGTTCGTGAAGTTCAAAATGCCGTGCATTATCCTGACGAGCAACAACAAGCTCGATCCGGAACTGATCGATATGGCTGCTGTTGCCGGGATTCCAGTGTATGTTACCAGATGTTCATCGACAAAAACCATTTATACCATTACCGGCTTTCTCGATGAGCAGTTTTCGCAATATCAGCAGTATCACGGCTCGATGGTCGATGTTTATGGGGTTGGCGTGCTTCTGACGGGGAAAAGTGGTTTGGGCAAGTCGGAGGTTGCGCTCGATCTGATCGAACGCGGTCATGGGCTGGTGGCTGATGATGTTGTCGTCGTGAAACGCCGTGGCCAGACCGATACGCTGGTGGCCACGCGCAACAACATTATCGACCATTTCATGGAAATTCGTGGCCTGGGGGTGGTTGATGTTCGCCAGAATTTCGGTATCAGGGCGATTCGCGACAAGAAGGTTGTGCAAGTTGTGGTTGAACTGCTTGAGTGGAGCCGTGAGGCCGAGTATGAGCGGCTCGGGCTTGATCAGAAGGGCGTCAAGCTTCTCGGTGTCGATCTGCCGCTTGTGCAGCTTCCGATTTTCCCAGGCAAGAACATTACCGTGATTATCGAGGTTGTAGCCCTGAACTTTCTCTTGAAGCGTTACGCTGGTTATGTTGCCGCTGAGGCTCTGACCAGCCGGATCAGCATGGTGATGCACAAAGAGCGTGGTGAATCGACGAGCGGCCCATTTATCATTCCTGACTATCATGACGATGAAATCGAATAAGGTGTTTCACTCACGTCTTCTGGTTGTGTTTCTTGTTGCGTTGACGCTGCTGTCGGGCTGTTCGAAGTCCGGTAATAAAAGTGTCGGCAATTCCGCTGCCGCAAGGGATACGACGCTGGTCATCAGCATGCTTGGTGACGCCGATTACCTCAATCCGGTGATTGGTGCCTCGCTGACCTCTAGCGAAATCAGCGGCCTGATCTATCCGGGCCTGCTTCAGGGTGAGTTTGATACCAAAACCGGCTTGCTCAACTATCTGGCGCTCGAAAAGCGGTTGCGCCCCTCGACCGGGCCGGATACAAAATCCCCCAAAGCCGCGCTGGCTCGTACCTGGACGATGTCGCCCGACCACCGCTCGATTACCTATACTCTGCGCGACGATGCCAAATGGGCCGATGGCGAGCCGATCACATCACGCGATTTCAGGTTTACCTATAAACTTTACGGCAATCCGATCATCGCCAGCCCGCGCCAGCAGTTCCTGGCCGAACTTGTTGGTGCGGAGAAGGGTGAGGTCGATTTCGACCGGGCTATCGAAACGCCGGACGACACCACGCTGACGTTCCGCTTCCACAAGCCGGTGCCGGAGCATCTGGCGCTGTTCCACACCTCGCTCACTCCGCTGCCGGAGCATGTCTGGAAAAACGTGGCGCCCGAGCAGTTTCGCGAGTCGCAGCTCAACCAGCAGCCGCTCGGCGCGGGGCCGTACCGGCTCGCCGAGTGGAACAAGCAGCAGTCGCTCGCGCTGTCGTCGAGCGCATCCTGCAATCTGCCAAAGCCGGGCAACATCCAGCGCATTGTCTATCGCATTGTGCCCGACTACACCGTCCGGCTTGCCCAGCTTCAGAGGGGTGACGTCGATGTGGTCGAGAGCGTCAAGCCGGAGGATTTCGCCGACGTGCAGAGGGCCAATCCGGATGTTGAGCTGAAAACAGTGGGCCTCAGGGTCTATGACTACGTCGGCTGGATGAACATCGACGGTGAGCGCTACAACCAGACCGGTGAGGTCCGTCCCCACCCGCTCTTCGGTGACAAGCGCGTCCGGCGCGCGCTGACGTTTGCTATCGACCGTCAGTCGATTATCGATGGCTATCTTGGCGAGTACGGCGTGCTGGCCAAAACCGATATTTCTCCCTCACTCAAGTGGGCATACGACGATTCGATCAAGTCTTGGCCGTACGATCCGGATCAGGCTTCCAAACTGCTTGCCGGGGCTGGCTGGGTTCCGGGTCCTGACGGCATTTTGCAGAAGGATGGTCGCCGGTTCAGTTTCTTGCTCTACACCAACGCTGGTAATGCGCGCCGCAACTACGCGACGACGATCATCCAGCAGAACCTGAAGGAGATCGGCATCGATTGCAAAATTGAAATCCAGGAGTCGAATGTCTTTTTCCAGAACCTTCAGGAGCGCAAGCTCGATGCGTGGATGGCCGGCTGGTCGATCGGTCTGGAGATCGATCCGCTCGATGTCTGGGGCTCCGATCTGAAAAAGAGCCGGTTCAATTTCCCCGGCTACATCAATCCGAGGATCGACAAGCTCTGCGAGCTGGCCAAGCGGAAGATGCGCACCGAGGATGCCCGTCCCTACTGGGTCGAGTACCAGCACATTTTGCATGAGGATCAGCCGATCACCTTCCTGTACTGGATGCGCGAGACGCAGGGCTTCAACAAGCGGATTCAGGGTGAGAAGCTCAACATCTCCGGCAGTTTTTACAACATCGACGACTGGACTTTGAGGCCGTCGTCATCGATCGCGCCGTAACGATATGCTGAAGTATATCCTGAAACGGCTTCTGATTGTCGTGCCGCTGGTGTTCGGGGTGCTGACCCTGACCTTTTTCATCATTCGGCTCGCGCCGGGCGACCCCTCGGCGTTTTTCATCCAGCCGGGCATCAGCCCTAACGTAGCCGAGCAGATTCGCCAGCAGTATGGCCTGAACGATCCGCTGCCGGTACAGTACGTCAAGTGGCTTGGCAGCGTGCTGCATGGCGACTTCGGGCGTAGCTTCAGCCGTGCGCAGGAGCCGGTGTTCGACGTGATCGCGCAGGCGCTGCCGGTGACGATGACCATCGCCATTCTGACGCTGATTGCCAACTTTGTCTTCGGCATCATCATCGGCGTGATTTCAGCGGTCCGCCAGAACAGCTTTCTCGACCGCTTCCTGACGGTCACGGCGCTCTTTTTCTACTCCATGCCGGAGTTCTGGCTCGCTTTGATGATGATTATCCTTTTCGCCCTGAAGTGGCCGCTCTTCCCGGTCTCCGGCCTGAACGAAGTGGGGGCGGAGAGTTATAGCGCATTCGGGTTCATTACCGACAGAATCTGGCATCTCGTGCTGCCGGTGACGGTGCTCAGCATCAACGGGGCGGCAGGCATCGCCCGCTACGTGCGGGGTAGTATGCTTGAGGTCATCCGGCAGGATTATATCCGTACAGCGCGGGCCAAGGGACTTTCGGAGCGGGTTGTGATTGTCAAGCATGCGCTGCGCAACGCCCTGTTGCCGGTGGTGACGCTGATGGGCAGTTCGCTGCCGTTCATCTTCAGCGGCGCGCTGTTTATTGAGGTGATCTTCGCTTTTCCGGGCATGGGCCGCGTGACCGTCGAGGCGATTTTCGCCCGCGACTATCCGCTGATTATCGCCAACACTTTCGTTTCCGGTACGATGATCGTGCTGGGCAATCTGCTGGCTGACGTGCTCTACGCCGTGGTCGATCCGAGGATCAAACTGTGAACAAAAATCGAGAGATCGAGTGAGGATTGAAGCCCTGAATACCGCCCCCGACGCGACGGAAGTCCGATTCGAGGAGCAGATACGGCCGCAGAGCATGAGCGATTTTGCCGGTCAGAAGAAGCTGACCGATAATCTGAAGGTGTTCATCACCGCGGCGCGCAAACGCGAGGAGGCGCTCGACCACGTGCTGCTCTCCGGCCCGCCCGGACTCGGCAAGACCACGCTCGCGCACATTATCGCCGCCGAGATGGGGGGTAGCATCAAGATCACCTCCGGGCCGCTGATCGACAAGGCGGGCAACCTGGCGGGCCTGCTCACCAGCATGAAAAAGGGGGACATTCTCTTCATCGACGAAATTCACCGGCTCGCCCCGGCGGTCGAGGAGTACCTCTACTCGGCGATGGAGGACTACCGCATCGACATCCTGCTCGACAGCGGCCCGGCCTCGCGCGCCGTGCAGCTCAAGCTTGAACCCTTCACGCTGGTCGGCGCTACGACGCGGGCAGGCCTCTTGACCTCGCCGCTCCGCGCCCGCTTTGGCATTAACAGCCGCCTTGACTACTACAATCCGGAGCTACTGCAAAGCATTATTGTTCGCGCAGCGGGCATCCTGGATATTGGCGTTGACGAGGACGCGGCGATGGAGATCGCCCGCCGGTCACGTGGTACCCCACGCATTGCCAACCGGCTCCTTCGCCGCGCGCGTGACTTCGCTCAGGTGGCGGGCGACAGCTCGATTTCGCTTGCTGTCGCGCGGCGAACGCTCGAATCGCTCGAAATCGACGAGGGGGGGCTGGACGACATGGACAAGAAAATTCTTGAAGCGATCGTGCGCAAGTTCAACGGCGGCCCGGTTGGCGTGGCCTCTCTGGCCGTTTCGGTCGGCGAGGAGCAGGATACCATCGAGGAGGTCTATGAGCCCTATCTTATCCAGGTCGGCTATCTTGCCCGAACCCCTCGCGGGCGGGTGGCGACACGGCTCGCCATGCACCGCTTTTCGTATCCGGGCATGTCCGCCGAGGGGCCGCTGTTCGATTCTGGTGCAAGTCATGAATCCTGAGGCTTCGGGAAAAAATCGCCCCAATCGTCGCCGTTTGTTTGTTGCGACGCTGACCTCTATTTCCCTGCTGACCGGTCCTGTGGCCATGAATTACGCACAGGCGGCGACCGATCGCGAGGAGGTCATGCCTGCCTATGTCGATGCGCTTTTGCTCAAGATGAAGGGCGATTACTGGGGTGCCATCGAGGGGTTGCGGAAGGTTATGTCCGTTTTGCCCGATGAACCTGCGGTCAGGTTTTCGATTTCGCGTTCTTACCGGAGGCTTGCCGTGCTTGACTCGGCAAGGGTTTACGGCGAAGCAGCCCTAAAGCTCGATCCCGAGAACTCTCACTATCGTCGCTATCTTGCCGGTTTGGCTCATGATATGCGTGATTTCGATCGTGCTGCCGAACTTTACGGGCAGGCAGCTGCTCTTGAACCCGGCCTTGCAGGTTTCCTCTACCTGCAGGGGGTAGAACTCATGTCTGCCAACCGCCTGGAAGAAGCTATCAAGGTGTTTGAACAGGCGGTCACAATCGATCCGTACAACGAGAAAGCCTTGACGCAGCTACTCCGCCTTCAAATCAGCCTTAAGCGCTTTCCTCAAGCGATTGACACCTGCCAAAAGCTGCTCAAGCTCAATCCGGAAAATCAGAAGCTCAGGATGATGCTTGGTGAGTTGTATGCAAAAGATGGTAGGGAGGAGCTTGCTGCTGTAACCCTGAAAAAGCTCACCGAGAGTGATCCGAGCTATGTTTCCGGATGGACTGCGCTGTTCGATCTCTACATTAGCAATGGGCAAACTGCTGATTTTCGCCGAGAAATGCGCGCTTTGCTTAGCTCCAGAGCAGTGCCTTCGGAAAAGATCGATGATCTGCTTCGCCTTTTTATCGCCCGTTCCGGAAAGCAGAAGCAATATAAGGCGCTGGCTCGCGAGTTTCTTGACGAGCTCATTGCGAGGCGTCCTCAGGATAGCGAGATTTTTGTGTTGCAGGGTTTGTTCGAGATGATTCATGAGCGGCAACGCGAGGGGCAGCTCAGTTTCAGCAAGGCTGTTGAACTCGATTCTGGCAATGCTGAGGCCTGGGAGGCTTTGATTAACGCTCATATTGCGATGAATGAAAAGCAACAGGCTTACTCCCTGCTCAGGAAAGCCAGAGTGGCTCTTCCTGGAGAGGGGCTGCGCTGGAAGCTGCTCGAAGGTTCTCTTTTGCTGCAAACCGGGGAGCCGAAAAAGGCAGCAAAGGTACTTGAACAGGCTGTCCGCATGAAAATGAAGGATGGTGATATGCCGCTGCTGATTCGGTCACATATCACTCTTGCTTTGGCCTATGACAAGCTGGGCATGAGAAATCGCTCGAGGTTGGCTTACGCCACGGTGCTGAAAATCGATGCCCACAACTCCCTCGCAATGAATAATCTCGCGTATCTGCTTGCCGAAGAGGGCACCCAGCTTCGAGAGGCTCTGTTGCTGGCTACCAATGCCGTGCTTCTCGAACCGGATAACGGCGTCTATCTCGATACGCTCGGCTGGGTGAACTTCAAGCTGCGCAAGTATGATCGGGCAAGGATTCTGCTAGAAAAGGCGATTGAGACGGGCATTGAGGAGCCCGAAGTTTATCTCCATCTTGGCGAGGCGTACCGGAAGCTTGGCGATGAGCCGAAAGCGAAGGAGATGTTTGAAAAAGCAAAAGCAGCTTCTCGAAAAGCAGGAAAAGAAAAAAGCGGTCATTGACCGCTTTTTTCTTTGTCCGGAACCGGTGTCCGGTTCAGCTTATGCCTCACCTTCAATCGAACGGGTGGCGAGATGTTCGTAGTGCGCCCAGCGATGATCGACCTCCTGCTGGATTGCCTGGAAGTACTGTTTTGCAAGATCCGGGTGGGTCTTTTTCAACATTCTGAAGCGGTTCTCCATGTTCAGGAACTGCTCGACCGGCATCTTCGGCTTCTTGGAATCAAGCTGCAGCGGGTTTAAGCCCTCCTTGAGTCTGTCCGGATTGTAGCGGTACAGCAGCCAGTGGCCGGAATCGACCGCCGCTTTCTGGTGCTCCAGACCCAGAGACAGGTCAAAGCCGTGAGCAATGCAGTGCGAGTAGGCGATAATGACAGACGGGCCGCTGAAGGCTTCAGCCTCAAGGAACGCCTTCAGGGTCTGCTCGTCACGTGCGCCAAGTGCGACACTGGCCACATAGGCATTGCCGTAGCTCATCGAGATCAGGCCAAGGTCTTTCTTGGTGGCGACGCGGCCCGCAGCGGCGAACTTGGCGACTGCGGCTTTCGGGGTGGCCTTGGAGGCCTGACCACCGGTGTTTGAGTAAACCTCGGTGTCGAGCACCAGCATGTTGACGTTTTTGCCCGATGCGGTGACGTGGTCGAGACCGCCGTAACCGATATCGTAGGCCCAGCCGTCGCCGCCGACTGCCCATACGCTCTTTTTGACCAGCATGTCGGTCACGGCGAGCAGGTTCTTGGCATCATCCGAATTCATCTGCTGCAACTTGTCTTTCAGCACAGCCACACGCTCACGCTGCTCGAAAATCTCCGGTTCGCTGTCCTGCGTTGCTTCGAGGATTTCCGTCGCAAGTTTTTCGCCGATTTCGGCAGCCATCTTTTTGACCATCTCGCGGGCATACTGCTCCTGCTTGTCAATCGAGATGCGGAAGCCGAGCGAGAATTCAGCCGTGTCTTCAAACAGAGAGTTTGACCATGTTGGGCCCAGTCCCTGTGGGTTAGCTGCATATGGTGTGGTCGGCAGGTTGCCGCCGTAGATCGACGAGCATCCAGTGGCGTTGCCGACGACGAGGCGGTCGCCGAAGAGCTGCGTCATCAGTTTCACGTACGGAGTTTCGCCGCAGCCGGAGCAAGCGCCCGAGAACTCAAAGAGCGGCTGCTGGAGCTGCTGCTCCTTGATGAGGCGCTGGTTGATTTTGTTGCGGTCGTACTCGGGAATATCGATGAACCAGCTCCAACATGCGGCTTCGGACTCGCGGAGCGGAGCCTGCTCGTGCATGTTGAGTGCCTTGCGTCCTTCGACCTGCTTGTCTCTGGCCGGGCAGACCTGTGCGCAGAGCTGGCAGCCGGTGCAATCTTCCGGAGCCACCTGGACGGTGTAGCGCATGCCTTCCCAGCTTTTTCCCTTGGCCGGGATACTCTTGAAGGTTTCCGGTGCGTTTTCGAGATACTTCGGATCGTAAACCTTGATGCGGATAGCTGCGTGAGGGCAGACCATCGAGCACTTGCCGCACTCGATGCAGAGGTCGGGCTCCCAGACCGGGATCTCCTGCGCAAGGTTGCGTTTTTCAAATTTGGCAGTGCCGATCGGATAGGTGCCGTCAGCCGGAAGTTCGCTGACCGGGATCGAGTCACCCTCTCCAGCAATGATTTTCGAGAGGACGTTGCAGACAAACTCCGGAGCGTCACCCACGATTGGAGGACGCATCTCTTTCTGGCTGTCAGCCGTGGCGCCGATCTTCACTTCGTGCAGGTTGGCCAGGGTGTTGTCCACCGCCTTGATGTTCTGCTGAACAACTTCGTCACCCTTCTTGCCGTAGGTTTCGCGGATCGAATCCTTGATTTTTTCAATCGCCTCTTCACGCGGCAGCACGCCGGAGATTGCGAAGAAGCAGGCCTGCATGATGGTGTTGATGCGCTGACCCATGCCGCTCTCGTGAGCAACCTTGTAGGCGTCGATGGTGTAGAGCTTCGCCTGCTTGTCGATCAGACGCTGCTGCACCGGGCGCGGCAGTTTGTCCCAAACCTCGTCGGCGGAGTAGTGCGAGTTGATGAGCAACGTGCCGCCCTGCTTGAGGTTTTTGGCCAGGTCGATCATTTCGAGGAACACAAAGTGGTGGCAGCCGACGAACTGCGCCTCGCTGATGAGGTAGGTCGAGCGGATCTGCTCCGGGCCGAAGCGAAGGTGCGAGGTGGTGATCGAACCGGCTTTCTTGGAGTCATAGACGAAGAAGCCCTGCGCGTAGTTGTCGGTGTTCTCGCCGATGATTTTGATCGAATTCTTGTTTGCGCCAACGGTACCATCCGAACCGAGGCCGTAGAAGAGCGCGCGGAAAACCGAGTCCGGCTCGATCGAGAAGCTCTCGTCGTAGTCGAGGCTGGTGCGGGTTACGTCGTCGTCGATGCCGACGGTGAAGTGGTTTTTCGGAGCGTCGGTCGCCATGTTGTCAAACACCGACTTGACCATCGCCGGGGTGAACTCCTTCGAGGAGAGTCCGTAGCGTCCGCCGAGAATCTTCGGCATGGCGGCAATCTCACCGTTCTGGAACGACTCGGCGTAGGCGTTGATGACGTCGAGGTAGAGCGGTTCGCCAGCGCTGCCCGGCTCCTTGACGCGGTCGAGCACCGAGACGCACTTGACGCTCGACGGCAGGGAAGCGATGAAGGTCTTCACGTCGAACGGCCTGTAAAGGCGCACCTTCATGAGGCCGACCTTTTCGCCATTGTTGTTCAGGTACTCGACGGTTTCGAGCGCGGTCTCGGCGCCGGAGCCCATCATGATGACGACGCGGTCGGCATCTTCGGGGCCATAATACTGGTAGAGCTTGTAGCTGCGTCCGGTCATTTCGGCGAACTGATCCATCGCCTTCTGAGTGATGGCCGGGCAAGCGTCGTAGTAGCTGTTGACGCTCTCGCGGGCCTGGAAATAGACATCCGGGTTCTGCGAGGTGCCGCGGATGATAGGCTCGTCGGGCGACATGCGGCGCATCCTGTGCGCGATCACCAGGTCGTCGTTAATCATCGAGCGAATCTCTTCATCCGAGAGTACTTCGATCTTGGAAATTTCGTGCGAGGTGCGGAAGCCGTCGAAGAAGTGCAGGAACGGCACGTGCGATTCAAGTGTGGCGGCCTGCGAAATCAGCGCCATGTCCATCACCTCCTGTACCGAGCATGAGGCGAGCAGGGCGAAACCGGTGCCTCTGACCGACATCACGTCACCGTGGTCGCAGAAGATTGACAGCGCCTGCGCGGCCAGCGAACGAGCCGCAACGTGCATGACGCACGGGGTCAGCTCACCTGCGATTTTATACATGTTCGGGATCATCAACAGCAGTCCCTGGGAGGCGGTAAAGGTGGTCGTCAGCGCACCGGTCTGCAAAGAGCCGTGAACGGCTGCGGCTGCACCGGCTTCGCTCTGCATCTCATTGACGAGCGGTACAGTGCCCCAAATGTTTTTTACATCAACTGCGGCCCATGCGTCGGAGTACTCTCCCATCGGTGAGGCCGGAGTGATCGGGTATATCGAGATGACTTCATTGGTACGGTAGGCGACATGAGCAAGAGCTTCATTACCCTCCATTGTCTTGAATGTCTGGGTCATACGATCAGAACTGGATTATGATTGTTGGGACTGTGCGATCCTCGATGGGTACAACTACGAAAGAACGGGAAAAGTTACGTTCGCAGGTGAGAAAAAGCTTCGAGTGTGCCTCCGAAGATAGGAAAAAAACTGATATACTTCAATTGTGAATACTATTATAGCTTTTGCCTGTCCAGAAGCGTTTACTTAACTCTGACGGGTGGTTAAAGCGTTCCTGAAAACCCATCCATAAAAAACGGATTCCCAGATTGTCGAACAGAAAAGAACAGCCTCTCATTTCGGCTCCGGAGCCTCGCGAACAGGTCGTCTATGGCCGTAACGCCGTTATCGAACTGTTGCAGTCGAAACCCGAGAGCGTCGAGAAAATCTACCTCCAGTTCAACACCAGTCACCCCAAGCTCAAGGAGATCGTCATCACCGCACGCCGCCTGAAGATTCCCTGCGGCAAGGCGCGCATGGAGAAGCTTACGCATATCTCCGGTACGGCCAAAAACCAGGGCGTCTGCGCACTGTTGAGCAGCATCACCTTTTACAGCCTCGACGAGGTGCTCGAAGCGCCGCGCAACTCTTCGCCGCTGCTTGTGATTTTGCAGGGCCTTGAAGATCCCTATAACGTTGGCGCGATCATCCGCACCGCCGAGGCTGTGGCTGCCGATGCTGTTATCATGATCGAGGGCAAAGGCGCACCGATCAGCGCTACGGTACACAAAGCTTCGGCGGGCGCGCTGTCGCACATGCGGGTCTGCAAGGTCAAGAGCCTGGTCAAGACGCTCGACCTGTTGCGCGAGCGCGGATTCAGCGTCGTGGCCGCCGACATGGAGGCTGAGCACAACCACACCGACATCGACTGGACGCGCCCCACGGTGCTCGTGATGGGAGCGGAGGGCAAGGGCCTCGGCTCGGAAACCCGCAAGCGCTGCGACCAGATCGTGCGCATCCCGATGGCCGGCTGTGTCGAGTCGCTTAACGTCAGCGTGGCCGCGGGCGTGATGCTGTACGAAGCGATGCGGCAGCGGCTGGGGTAGGGGCAAAAGTGGACTTCGTGGACGAAGTGGACGTTGTGGACAGAAGAGCGAGAAGCTGGCCTTGTTTTCACCCTGCTGTCATTAAAGTCCTTTTTGTTCCATTGGTCTCTGCTGTTTTCGCAGCACCGAAAAAATGTTACCTTGAAAATCATTTGTTATTCCCTCACAGCAACTTAAATCGCGTTCTGCCATGAACATTCCTGACAATCTCCGCTATACCAAAGACCATGAATGGCTTCAGCTGCTTGACGACGGCGTGACCGCTGTGGTTGGCATCACCGATTTCGCGCAGTCCGAGCTTGGCGACATCGTGTTCGTTGAAACCAAACCGGTCGGTACGAAGGTTGCGGAGCACGATACCTTTGGTACCGTGGAAGCGGTCAAAACGGTAGCTGACCTGTTCGCTCCGGTTGCGGGCGAGATTGTCGAGGTCAACGAGGCACTCGACGATGCGGCGGTGGTGAACACCAATCCCTACGACGAAGGCTGGATTGTCAAGATGAAGCTCGATGATGCCAAGGCGATCGAGTCGCTGCTTTCGCCAGCTGATTACAGTGCTCTGATTGGTGAATAAGGCCTTTCCGGCAAGGTTTTTCAAAAGAAATTTTTACTACGCTGCCATGCCTTTCATTGTTAATGCCGACGCTGAGCGATCCGAGATGCTCCAACAGATCGGCGTCGAGAACTTCGAGGAGTTGATTGCGGATATTCCCGAAGAGATTCGTCTCAAAAAAGCGCTCGATCTTTTTCCCGCTATGGGTGAGCCTGAAGTCAAGCGCTTGCTCGAACAGATGGCTTCACGCAACGCTGCCACCTGCGAGTACGCGAGCTTCCTCGGTGCAGGGGCCTATGACCACTACACTCCCGCTGCCGTCAAGGCCATTGCGTTGCGGAGTGAATTTTACACTGCTTACACGCCGTATCAGGCTGAGGTGTCTCAGGGCACGTTGCAGGCGATCTACGAATACCAGAGCGTGATGTGCCGCCTGTACGGCATGGACGTAGCCAACGCCTCGATGTACGATGGTGCGAGCGCGCTTGCCGAAGCCGCATTGATGGCGATCAACATCACCGGGCGCAACGGCGTCGTGGTAGCTGGCAAGTTGCACCCCTACACCCGCCAGGTGCTGGTGACCTATCTTGAAGCCGCTGGCGAGCGAGCTATCGTGCAGAACAGTATCGAGGAGGGAGTCGGTAGCGTCGCAGCGCTCGAAGCGCTTGTCTCGGACGAAACCGCAGCGGTGATCGTGCAGCAGCCGAATTTCTACGGCTGCCTCGAAGAGGTCGAAGCGATCGGTGCAATTGCCCACAAGCACGGCGCACTGTTCGTCGTCTCCGCCGATCCGGTTTCCCTCGGCGTACTTGAAGCGCCGGGCAACTACGGTGCGGACATCGCTGTCGGCGAAGGCCAGACGGTTGGCAACGCCCAGAGTTTCGGTGGGCCGTACCTCGGCATTCTGACGGTCAAGCAGGCGCATGTGCGCAAGATTCCGGGCAGACTGGTTGGTATGACCAAAGACAAGGATGGCGATGACGGTTTCATCCTCACGCTCCAGACCCGCGAGCAGCACATTCGCCGCGAAAAGGCTACCTCGAACATCTGCTCCAACCAGGCGCTCTGCGCGTTGCAGGCGGTGGTGCACCTGTCGCTGCTTGGCAAGGAGGGCATTCGGGATGTCGCCAACCGCTCGATGCAGAAGGCGCACTACCTGGCCGACCGCATCACGGAACTTCCCGGCTACTCTTTGAAGTTCAGCGCACCGTTTTTCCGTGAATTTGTGGTTGAAACGCCTGTTTCGGCGGCGACGATCATCGAGAAAATGCTGGAGAAAAAGGTGTTTGCCGGTGTCGATCTTTCGGCATGGGACGAAGATGGTTTGCTTGTCGCTGTCACCGAACAGCGCACGAAGGAGGAGCTCGACAGCTTCGTCAGCGAACTCGCTTCGCTTGGTTGAACAGCCCCTCGTGCAGCGCATAAAAAGCCACCCAATGAGGTGGCTTTTTTGTTTGCAGATCGGTCAAGATCAGTCAAATCTGACTGATTTCTTTACACCAGTTCGAGCTTTTCCAGCTCTAACTTCAGCGCTGTTTTGTTGTCGTCCGACATTGGAACCAGAGGCAGGCGGTAGACTTCTTTGATCATGCCCATCAGCGACATTGCATACTTGACTGGTACAGGATTGCTTTCAATGAAGTTCAGCCTGAAGAGCTTGCGATACTTGTTGTTGAGTTTGCGGGCCTCGTCGAGGTTGCCCGTTTTTGCGGCTTCGATGAGCGCCTTGACCGCTTTTGGTACCTGGTTGGCTGCGACTGAAATGACTCCGTCGCCTCCGAGCGCCATGAATGGCAGCATCAGTCCGTCCTCGCCGGTCATTACCGAAAAGTGCTTCGGGCGTTCGTCGATGAGCGTCATGATCTGCTCGAAGTTAGCCGAGGCCTCCTTGACGGCGAGCACGTTGTCGCAATCGCGGGCCAGCCGTAAAATCGTCTCGGCGCTGACGTTGCTGCTGGTGCGGCCCGGCACGTTGTAAACGATGATCGGTATCGAAACCGCTTCGGCAACGTGGCGGAAGTGCTGGTAAAATCCCTCCTGCGAAGGCTTGTTGTAGTAGGGCGCGACCGAGAGGATCGCCTGCGCGCCGGCCTTTTCTGCGTTGCGCGCCAGCTCGACAGCATGGGCGGTCGAATTCGCGCCCGCCCCAGATCGGAAGAGCACCCG
>DRSQ01000093.1 GCA_011372505.1 Chlorobaculum parvum
CCCGGAGGCTGTCATGGCCGTCGATTTGGGCGAACAGGAGCGTGACCAACTGTTGCCATCCATTGAAATACTTCGTATAGCGGTTGCTTTGGTACTGCTTTTCGAGCTTCTCGAATTCGTATCTCGGAAAAATCCTGAGCAACTCTCCCAGAATCGTCGTAACTTGTCTCATGGTCTGAAACTCCTTTTGAATTCGGCAGATACTAATCGTTTGGTCACTTTCAATATCGCCGTTTTCCTCCGGGTTTCAGGCCTTTTTTATTTTTTACCGGACACTACTGATCTAATTATTCAATTTCACACGGATGCTTTGTTGTAGAGTTGTTTCAGTGAACAGTGATGTTAGCTCAAGGTTTATAACGCATTCTTTTTTTCATTACACCACCTACCATCTCAGCAAAAAAGAGATCGATCCATCAACGAAAAAAGGGGAAAAGACTCCGTCATGGAAACTCTTCCCCTTTCTCATTTTCTGCCAGTGCCGTCAGCTCAATCCATCATCCTCTCGGTTTGATAATTACGTCGCAGGCCGGGTGGGCGAACATGAAGCGTTCGATTTCGGATTGCGGTATCCTTCCCGCCGAGAGTTCCAGCTTTTCCAGATTTGGTAGATCGATCAGAGGCGCAATCGATTCAACCTCGGTGCCGATGATGTTCAGCTCTTCGAGCTCTTCGAGTTCGGCGAGCGGGTCGAGGTGAAAGACGCCGGTTTGCTCGACGCTCAGCTCTTTGAGCGAGGAGAGCTTGCGCAGCGGTTCGAGGCTGGTGATGTTGGTGCGGCTGCAGCGCAGGTATTCGAGCTTGTCGAGCCCGGCGAGTGGCTCCAGTGAGCTGATGCGGGTGCTGTTGATGCCGAGTTCGATGAGGTTTTCAAGCTTTTTGACCGGCTCGATCGACTCGATTTCCGTTTTGTAGCAACTGAGCTTTTCGAGATTGATGAGTCCAGCAACTGGCGACAGGTCATTCACGAGGGTTTCCGAGCAGTAGAGCTCTTCGAGGTTGATGAGGCCTGCAATCGGTTCGAGGTCGCTGATTTCGGTGCTTGAAACCCAGAGCAGCTTCAGCGATGTGATGTTGCGCAGCGGGTCGAGGGAAAGGAAATCGCAGTCGAACGCGTAGAGGCGCTTGAGCTGCCGGAGGTTCCTGAGCGGTTCGAGGCTTTCGATCGGGGTTTCATCACAGCGGACTTGTTGCAGGTTTTCCAGCAGGCTGACCGGCGCGAGATTGTGGATTCGGGTGTTGTCGCAACGGACACTCGTTACGTTCAGGAAATCGAGCAGTTCCGTGTCGGACGGGTCACGCTGGAGTTTCAGGGTGTGCCTGACCACCTCTTTCCAGTCGTTGCTCAGCGCTTGATACCAGTCGTGGCGTTTCTGCGGCTCACGCAGCAGCACGGATCGGGATGCAGCTAGCGCCTCCTCTTCGGTTGGGGTCAGTCGGTCCTTAAAGCCATGCCGAGGAGCAGTGTCTTCCGGCGAAAAGTTCACGGCCGGGGCTTTTCCCGTATCGAGATGCTCGGCCAGGCAGCGGATGTACCAGTCGGCCTTTTTCTCCTCGATGATGCGGTAGTGCTTTTCAAGATTCTGCTCGTCGAGGGTGTTGATGTCCTCAAGAATATCGTTGCCGCATCGCGGGCAGATCGCATTGTCCTGCGTCAGCGGAAAGCCGCAGACCGGGCACTTCTGATAGATGTTTTGCTCCAAAGCGAGTGTGACCTTGAGAGGTTGTTCAAAGCTGAAAGGTTTGCCTAAAATAAGAAAAAATCAGCCTCAAACCATAAATGGCCAGCGCTGATTGCTGGTGTTTTCGGGGGCTGGGGACGGTCGGATCTTTGACAACTTGATGAACTATCAGGCTTTGTTTCTTTGTTATTAAAAGTAGTGCGGCCATTGAGGTTTGGGTGGTCATGTGTATGGGCAAAAGTTGTTGTCTGGACTTTTCCAGAGAACGGAATGCATGAGGTGTTGGAGGGAACGATGACCGGACAAACTTCATCAAAAGTCGAATGCTTGGTGGCTGAAACGGATGCTCTGTTCGGGCTTTCACCGGAAGAGTGGCTCCTGAGAAAAAAGGGGTTCAGGAAGCGTTCAAAGGCCATTCAGATCAACGAGACCTTGTTGACGATCGGTAACGGGTATCTCAACATTCGGGGCAGTCTCGAAGAGCTGCATCCGGGGCACTGCGGCGGCATGTACCTCGCGGGCGTTTACGACAAGTCGGAGGCCGACGTCGAGGAGCTGGTCAAGTGCCCGATGTGGACCGACGTGTCGGTCTGGCATGAGGAGGAGAAGTTCTGTCTCTCATGCAGCCAGGGGCTGGAGCACGAGCAGGTGCTCGACATGAAAAAGGGCATCCTTCACCGCCGCACTACCTTCAAAAATACGCATGGGAAAATCCTGACCCTCGAAACCTCGCGGCTCGTGTTCATGCACGATGAACATCGGGGCTACATGCGCGTCAGGATCACGCCGGTCAATTTTTCGGGCAAGCTCAGGGTGCTCTCTGGCCTGAACGGCGAGGTGTTCAATCGCGGTTTTTTCCCTCGCGAACAGTACAAGCATCTCCAGCTCGAAAAGATCGAACGGGGCCGCAACTTCATGTACCTCGAAATGAAGACCCGCGAACAGGGGATTCGCATCGCCGAGGCCGCGTCGTGGAAGATGCTTGGCAATACCGACCGGATGCTTCGTTGGGAACCGAGGATTTACGGCGAGAAGTTCACCAGCGAGATCACCATCGACGCTTCAGAGGGGAAG
Source organism: Chlorobaculum parvum (assembly GCA_011372505.1). Lineage (GTDB taxonomy): Bacteria > Bacteroidota > Chlorobiia > Chlorobiales > Chlorobiaceae > Chlorobaculum > Chlorobaculum parvum_B. The sequence goes on from DRSQ01000093.1 coordinate 2,757, forward strand.
TCCTACACCTTTGAAAAGCTGGCCGTCGTGATGACCAATCGCGATGTTCCGGTGGAGCGCTCTGCCAACATGATCCGCGAGGCGATCTGTAATCTCCGCTGCTACGTGCGCACAAGCGGGCCGGTCGAAATCAAAAGGCATATCGAGGTCTGGCGTAATCTGTGGAGTCGGGCCGATGTGCGTATCGAAGGCGATGCCGTTGCCCAGCAGGCGCTTCGCTACAACATCTACCAGTTGCTCATCAACGGCCCGTCGCGGCCCGGACCGGTTGGCGCGAAGTTCCTCAGCTCGGAGGGGTACATGGGCCACGTGTTCTGGGATACCGAAATTTTCATTCTGCCCTTCTACATCCACAACTTTCCTTCGATGGCGCGCAACATCTTGATGTACCGTTGCAACACCCTGCCCGGCGCGATCAGGAACGCCGAAAAATCGGGCTACGAAGGTGCGCGCTTCGCCTGGGAGTCGGCCACGACCGGCGAGGATGTGACCCCGCGCTTCGCCTCGAAGCTCGAAAAGATCATCCGGTTCATCTACACCGGCGCGGAGGAGGAGCATATCGTCTCCGACGTCATTTACGGCGTGGAGCGCTACTTCAGGGTGACCGGCGACGAGAGTTTCCTCTTGCATTGCGGCCTGGAGATGGTGTTCCTGACGGCGCGTTATTGGGCGAGCCGGGTGACGGAGGTGGGCGATCGTTACGAAATTTACAAGGTGATCGGCCCGGATGAGTTCCACGAGCATGTCAACAATAACGCCTATACCAACTGGCTGGTTAAGTGGCATCTTCGGCTGGCTGCGATGCTTTTCAAACACGTCGGAAAAACGGCTCCGGAGGTGCTAAGCGAGCTTTCCGGGAAGATCGCTCTTCACGACGATGAACCGGTGCGCTGGCTCGATATCAGCCGGAAGCTCAAGTTCAATCAGGATTCCGAATCGTGGCTGGTCGAGCAGTTCGACGGCTACTTCGACCTCAAGGATTATGTGATTGGCCATCCCGACCGCCTAGGCCATCCGGTTCTGCCTCCGGGCGTGAACTACCGGAACATCGGGCGCACCCGGCTCATTAAGCAGGCCGACGTGCTGCTTATGATGCTGCTCTTCCCGCACTGCTTCAGCGTCGAGGAAAAGAAAGTAAACTACGACTTTTATGAGCCGCGCACAGCGCACAAATCCTCCCTGAGCCACTGCACCTACGCCATGATGGGCCTTGCCGTTTCCGAGCGAGCCAACGCTTACCGCTATTTCATGAAAACCGCCCTGTTTGATCTCGAAAACCTGCACAACAACACCGAGCTCGGTATTCATGCGGCATCGGTGGGCGGAAGCTGGCAGACGGTTATCCAAGGTTTTGCTGGCCTGACGCTCAAGTCCGACCGGATCGTGCTGAAGCCGTGGCTGCCAAAAAAATGGAAGCGCCTGTCGTTCAGGGTACGATGGCGCGAACGCGATGTTCATCTCGACATCACCCATCGCGAGGTGTCAATAAGAATCGATGCTGTTTCGGATATAACGCTGCCCTGTACGCTCTACGGAAAGACTAGTAAACTCAGAACAAACAACGCCTATACGCTTCAGTACTGCGCGGCGAGATGACAAGGAGATCGCATCTATGAAAAAGCTCAGAATTGCACAGATCGCCCCTTTGATTGAAAGCGTGCCTCCGAAAAAGTATGGCGGGACGGAGCGGGTTGTCTACTACCTCACCGAGGGTCTTGTTGACCGGGGGCACGAGGTGACGCTGTTCGCGTCCGGGGACTCCGTGACACGTGCGCGCCTGATTGCGCCGTTGAAGCAAAGCCTTCGGCTCGGGCGGAAAGTCCACTCGACGACTATTATGCACATGCTGATGCTTTCGAAGGTGTACGAAGAGATGGCTGGCGAGTTCGACATCATCCATTCGCATCTCGAATACCTCACGTTGCCTTATGCTATTCGTTCCCGGACGCCGACTATTCTTACCATCCATGGACGGCTCGATATTCCCGACTATGTTGACATCCTGAAGCGGTATGGCTCGATGGCGTGGGTTTCGATCAGTGACTCGCAGCGAGCGCCGGTGCCGGGCATTAACTGGGTGGGCACGGTCTATCACGGCTATCCCGAGAGCCTGTTCGGGTTCAATGCCGACCCCGACGATTACTTCCTCTATCTCGGCCGTTTTTCAGAAGAAAAGCGGCCCGATGAAGCGATCCGGCTGGCACGGGCTTGCAAAATTCACCTGAAGCTGGCTGCAAAAATCGACCCTGCCGAGAAGGACTATTTCAAGGCAAAGGTCGAA
>DRSQ01000094.1 GCA_011372505.1 Chlorobaculum parvum
TCGACCCCTTCTCGATTGTTGCTCATGCAACTGATGCGACCGACTGGCGCTTGTATTTGCCGGTGGCCGTTGTGACGCCGGACGACGAGGCGCAGGTGGCTCCGCTGATCGCGGCTATCGCCAAGCTTGGTCTGCGCGTGATTCCGCGCGGTGCAGGAACCGGCCTGACCGGTGGTGCAGTGCCGCTGCGTTCGGACTGCGTCATCATCAACACCGAAAAGCTGAACCATGTGCACGGCATCAGCGAGCGGACGTTCCACCTGAAAGAGGGCCATTCGGTGACGGGTAAGGTGATCGAGGTCGAGTCGGGCGTCATTACCGAGGCGGCCATGCACCACGCTGACGAGCACGGGCTGGTGTTTGCTACCGACCCGACCAGCGAGTGGGCTTGTAGCATCGGCGGTAACATCGCCGAGAATGCGGGCGGCAAGATGGCCGTACGCTGGGGTACCTGCATCGACAATCTGCTGGAGTGGAAAATCGCCATGCCGGGTGGCAAACTGTGGACCGTTCGCCGCACTGATCATCAGCTTCGCAAGATTCTGCCCGAGGACACTGTAACCTATGAGGTGCTCGACCAGCACGGTGCGCCGCTGAAACGCATCACCTTGCGCGGCACTGAAATCCGCAAACAGGGGCTGTGGAAAGACATCACCAACAAGGCACTCGGTGGCGTGCCCGGGCTGCAGAAAGAGGGCACCGACGGCGTCATCACCTCGGCAGTGTTCGTGCTCTACCCGAAGTACGAAGAAAAACGCACGCTCTGCCTGGAGTTCTTCGGCCCCGACATGGACGAAGCCAGCCGGGTCATCGTCGAGCTGGCCAACGCTTTCCCCTACCGCGAAACGAAGCATGAAGCGCTCTTGGCGCTCGAGCACTTCGACGATGAGTACATTCGCGCGATTGACTACAAGGTGAAGGCCACCCGCCCCCAGACGCCGAAAGCGGTGCTTCTGATCGACATCGCCGGGCACAACGAAGCGGAGGTCGATGCGGGCATCGAACGGGTGCGCGAGCTGCTCGGCAAGCATCCGAACACGTTGATGTTCGTGGCTCGCGACCAGGCCGAGGCCACCCAGTTCTGGCAGGATCGCAAACGGCTGAGCGCAATTGCAAGGCGCACCAACGCCTTCAAACTGAACGAGGATATTGTCATCCCGATCGATCAGCTTGCGGTGTTCGCCCGTTTTATTGATGATCTCAACGTCGAGGAGGAGCGCCACTCGCAGCAGCTTTACATTGACCAGATCGAGGCGATGCTGCATGAGAGCAGCAAACCGGCCAGCCTTTCAGCATTCGAGGCTAAAATCCCGGCCGGTCTCGGTCTGTGCGACCTGATTCGTGGCCGTCTTGAAACAGCTGATCCGCTGATGCTTCGCTCGCTAACGCTGGTGCAGGAGTTCCGTTCGGAACTGAAACAGCTCTTCCGGGGCTACCCGAAAACGCTTGAGGCGATTGAAGTCGCATACAAGTACGTTCGGGATCGCCGCATCGTGCTGGCCACGCACATGCACGCCGGTGACGGCAACGTACACGTCAACGTGCCGGTGCTCTCGAACGACCGGCCGATGCTTGATCGTGCAGACCACGTCATCGACCAGGTGATGGAAAAGGTGATTTCGCTGGGCGGCGTAGTGTCGGGCGAACACGGCATTGGTGTGACGAAGCTGAAGTACATGGACAAGACGCGCATCGAGGAGCTGTCGGTCTACCGAAGCGAGGTCGACCCCAATCGCATCATGAATCCCGGCAAGTTGGAAGATTACGAGGCGCTGAACCACATCTTCACTCCGTCGTTCAACCTGCTGGAGCTTGAAGCGCACATCCTGAAACGAGGCAAGCTCGAAGAGCTGTCGAAGAAGGTGGACCACTGTATCCGCTGCGGCAAGTGCAAGCCGGACTGCTGTGTTTACTACCCGGCACGCGGCATGTTCTACCATCCGCGCAACAAGAACCTGGCCATCGGTTCACTCATCGAGGCGTTGCTTTACGATGCCCAGCGCGAGCGTTCGACCGACTTCAGCCTGCTGCAATGGCTCGAAGAGGTAGCCGATCACTGCACGATTTGCCACAAGTGTCTCAAACCCTGCCCGGTAGACATCGATACCGGCGAGGTTTCGATACTGGAGCGGGAAATTCTCTCGGCACGCGGATTCAAAAACACGCCGCCGATTACGAAGCTGACACTCGACTACCTGACCAACCGTTCGCCGTTCTACAACCGGATTTTCCGCAATACCGTGCTGCGGGCTGGCGGCGCTGCCCAGAGGACAGGAACGAAGCTCACTGCGCCACTTCAAACTTCGGAGGAGGCACAGAAAATGCTGCCGCCGCTGCGCCTGCTGCGCTCGGCCGTACCGCCGGTGCCGGAAAAAACGCTGCGAGACGTGCTGCCGCCCTGCGACAGCGACCAGGTGCTGGTGTTTGAGCCGGATGGCAAAGAGGCCACCTCGACCGTCTTCTACTTCCCCGGCTGTGGTTCGGAGCGCCTTCACTCGACCGTGTCGATGGCGGCAATCCACATTCTGCTCGAAACGGGCACGCGGGTGATTCTGCCTCCGCCGTTCCTGTGCTGCGGCTTTCCACTGCACGTCAACGCCAAAAATGACGAGTACGACAAAATCGTATTGCGCAACTCGGTGATGTTCAGCCAGATCAAAGAGATATTCTCGTATCTCGATTTCGATGCCTGCGTTATTTCTTGTGGCACCTGTATGGAGGGGCTTGAAATCATGGATGCCCCCAAGCTGTTCGGCAACCGCATCCTCGATGTGTCTCGTTACGCCTATGAGAAAGGCTTGCGGGTTGACGGCGGCACGTCTGAAAGTCTCTATCACGCACCGTGCCACGATTCGCTGAAAGGTAAAGCATGCGACCTGTTACGCGACGTAGGAGGGTTCGGCAAGGTGACCGAGGTGCCTCACTGCTGCTCGGAGGCAGGCACGCTGGCCCTGTCAAGGCCAGATATCACTGACTCGATGCTGCATCGCAAACGCGAAGCGCTGAAAGAGGCCATGCACGGCGCAACGATGGCGACGATACTGACCAATTGCCCGTCTTGTGTGCAAGGTCTTGGACGCAATCAGAATATGGGCGTCGAACCAAAACACATCGCCGTTGCGCTGGCCGAAAAACTCTCCGGCCCCAACTGGCAGGAGCGCTTCCTTGCCCAAGCAGCAAAGGCTCAGGCTGTACTCTTTTAGTAAAAACAAGTAAGGGCGACCAACCGGTTCGCCCTTATGCGGTTCTTCTTGCTACGAGGCAAACGCACAATTACCAGCCCATCTCACCACCGCAATTTTGTATCGGGCTCTACCACAATCCTACAATTATGAAGAATTGTGGCGTCGGAGGCGCCATGAAAACCAATATTCTACATTTACGTACCTTCCCTCCTTCGCCTTCCACACTATTTCATTTCCCCTCTTTAGCATGATAAAATCTTCTTTGCTCTGCAAGATATAAGGTTTATCGTACTTTTTTAAAACACTTTAACCCTATTATAGGATTGCTGGAAAACGATGATAGCTTCAGTGAATCAGCGCTGGGAAGGTGTTTGGCATATATTTTGCAGTAAGTGTTTTATAGGGACTCAGGCACAAGATCGCCATTAACGTCAAGCACTACAGAAGCCATGTATAGAATCATCAACGAATCGGAATACATTGCGGTTACCTTCACCGGATCGGTGAGTTTTTCGGAACTTCTCGACGCGTTTCTGCGCATCACGGCCTTGCCCGGTTTTGGCGAAAAGAGCCGGGTCTGGGTTTTCAGGGGCGATGATGAAACAAGCCTTTCGCTTGCAACTATCTCGTCGGTCATGCCAATCATCAAAAAGCTGAACCAGAAGAGCAGAAAGAACAACAAGGTTGCCATTGTGTTGCAGAACGGACTTCACAATGCCATTGCCGATCTCTTTGATAGCGATAGCCGCCGGGAAACTCACCGTGTCGATCTTTTTGAGGATGTGGATAGCGCCGTACAGTGGGCGGCTGCGTGAAAATGCCTCTCGTTAATTGTTGCGACGCATTCCCCCGCTATCGAAAAATCGCTCCTTACGATAACCGAATTTTGAGGCTGCAAGGCGGAGCAACATGACGATAATCGGCTGGTAGCGTATAGCGCTATCTCGTTTGTCGATCTTTCTGATCAATGGCACAAGTGCTGTAGCAGCCATTTCCGGTGTTTCGGCCATGGCGTTGAAAAAGCGCTTCTGCTCAACCGTGGCGTCACGCAGCAGCAGCTCGGTCAGCACCAGCCCCGGACTCAGTTCGTGAACCCCGATACTTTGATTGCCTGACCTCTCCAACTCTTCAAGCAACAACTCACTCATCAGTGCCACTGCACGTTTTGATGCGCGATGAGCAACCGAAGTCGGCGAAGAACGCAGCCCGGCTGCTGAAAACCCCATGTTAAAGAGATGATAAATCGCCTGTCCATCGCCTGCCGGTTGCCGGAGCATGACCTTGAGCACTTCTGAGCACACCATCATGCTGCCGGAAAGATTCGTACGGCAGGTTTCATTGATGTCGTGCGCATCAAGCTGCCAGAGCGGACGGCGCATACGGCCTGCAGTTCCGGCATTGTTTATCCAGCGATGGATGATGCCAAGCTTTGAAGCGGCAAAATCAACAAACGCCGTAGCTTGCTCAGGGTTGGAGATGTCACAAACCATTCCATATACCTCGCAGCCCGGCACGGCCATCTGAAGCTGCTGCAACGCCTCATCGAGTCGCTCTTTGCGACGACCGCAAATTACCACCCGGTCTCCGGCATGCAGAAACTCCAGAGCCATCGCCAATCCAAGTCCGGCAGTTCCGCCCGTAATGACCACTCCCAATGCTTCAGGAACGTTGTTCAATAGCCTTAATACTTGGTTAGTTTTTTTGATCCAACGGGAATCTACGAAATATTCATCGGAGTGAGGATCACCTCTCCCCCGCTTTGTCCACCCATTACCTGTCAGCGCATTCGGATAAATTGTTTAAATTTCAGCGATACCACGACCCGAAAACCTTGAAGTGGATGAGCACGCATGGAGCATTACTACGTTGAACTTCTTCAGGAGTTTCAGTTACCGCTGACCAATCCGGTGTTGATTTTTTCGCTGGTGTTGTTCATCATTTTGCTTTCGCCGATTGTTCTCAAGCGCTTTAACATTCCGGGAACGGTCGGCCTGATTCTCTCTGGCGTGCTCATTGGTCCCTATGCCCTGAACCTGCTTGAAAAAAGTTCGGCTGTAGATCTGTTCTCGACCATCGGCCTGCTCTACATCATGTTCATTGCCGGGGCAGAACTTCAGGTCAATGAGCTGAAACGAACCCGCAATCAAAGCCTCTTTTTCGGCCTCCTGACCCTCATCGTGCCTATCGTTGCGGTTTATCCGGTGTGCCGCTATTTACTCAATTACAATGTGAGCGCAAGCCTGCTTACGGCCAGCATGCTTGCGACCCATACGCTGGTGGCCTATCCGATAGTCAACCGCATGGGCATCGCCAAAAACCAGGCCGTGCCCGTAACGGTGGCCGGCACGATTCTGACCGATACGGCCGTTCTGCTGCTCCTTGCAGTCATCATCGGCTACAGTCAGGGCAATCTCACTCAGGAGTTCTGGCTGCACCTCGCCATTTCGCTCACGATTTTTACGATAATTGTCTTCATCGTGCTGCCGTTCATCGCACGCTGGTTTTTCACCAATCTTGAGAACGAGAAGCATGCGCATTACATCTTTGTGCTGTCGGCGGTCTTTTTTTCGGCTTTCCTCTCCAGAGTTGCAGGACTTGAGCCGATCGTCGGGGCTTTTGCTGCGGGCTTGGCGCTCAACCGGCTCATCCCGAACTCTTCAGCCCTGATGAACCGCATTGAATTTATCGGCAATTCACTGTTCATCCCGTTTTTTCTTATCAGCGTGGGAATGCTGGTAGATCTCAGAGTAATCCTGAGCGGCCCGATGACCCTCATCGTCGCCGCGTTGCTGACGGTGGTGGCACTTGCGGGAAAATGGCTCCCGGCATGGTTGACCCAGAAGCTGTTCAAGTTGTCGGCAGCGCAACGGCAGCTGATTTTTGGACTGAGCAGCTCCCGGGCAGCGGCCACCATCGCGATCGTGCTCGTCGGTTACCAGGCTCGTATCATCGACCTGAACATTCTGAACGCTACCATCATCCTGATTCTGGTGACGTGCATCGTAGGCTCAATGGTCACCGAAAAAGCCGCCAAGAGTATCGTCGTCGAAGAGAGCCAAGCAATCCCAATAGATGAGAGCGATGAGGAAAGTTTTTCCGAGCAGATTCTGCTGCCCATCGCTGAAGGACTTCCTTCCGAGCGGGTGCTTGAATTTGCCGTGCTCATCAGGGAAAAACGCTCAGCCAAGCCGCTGATTCTGCTGAGCGTGGTGCCCAATGACCATGCGGCTGAGCTCAACATGAAAAAATCCAAAAAGGCGCTGGAGCCAATGGTCAGCTACGCAGCTTCGTTCGATACGAAACTCGATATCGTGGCCACGATCGACTATAATGTCAGCAGTGGCATCAGCAGGATGGCAAAGGAGCTGCAAGCCGATTTGGTCGTGTATGGGTGGCCGCTGCACAGAGGATTCATCGACCGCCTGATTAACGATTCGGCAGAAAGCATCGTCAACTGCACCAGCAAAACCACCATCATCTGCCAGATCACCCAACCGCTCGCTTTGCATCGGAAGATGGTGGTGATCATTCCGCCACTGGCCGAAATGGAAAAAGGCTTCGAGCATTGGGTCGGAAAAATGACGCTACTGTCACTGGAGCTGAGTATCCCGATGGAACTCCACTGCAACAGCCAAACCCACGCCGCTGTGCTCGACAGCTTCGAATCGATGCAATCGGCTCCCCAGCTGCTTTTCGAACCGATGAAAAATGCTCGGGACTGGGAAAACCTTGCCCGGCAACGTAAGCGTTTCAAGGATGATGACATTATTGTGCTGGTCAGCGCCCGCCGTGATTCGATTTCGTACAAACCCTATTTTGACCAGACCCCGGAACAGCTCGAAAAGCACTTTGGTGGCATCAGCAAAATTATGATCTATCCGGCCAGTTACGGCGCTGCCAACATTGCTGAAGGGTATGTCGATGTGGTCGTACCGGAACCGATCCGGATTGGCGCTTCGGCAATCCGGAAAGTCGGAAACGAGCTTGGCCAGTTGCTGAGAAAAAATCAGCGCTACCTCAGAAAAAAGATTCAGGACAAACGTCAAACCCAGCAGAAAACGCGGAATGCTTCAAAAAATCAGGATAAAACGTAAGAAAGCCTCTTCAATTCAATCCTGTTTCCTCTTGTCGAAATAGGTATATTCATTCCCTGAAAAAACGCCTACGGCAGGGTGTATTTAAAAAATGACCTACCTCATGACGCTTGAGAGCAGTCATTGGTCATATCATGCCTTAATAACGGTCGTTGGCTGGACCGTTATTGAACGTTTTAAAGTAGTATGAAAACATTCATAAAAATATCACTGCTGTTTTTTCTGATTACCAGTACTCTGTTTGTAACCATCTATCTCGGACTCGGTTTTCTGGTATCGCTTCACGCCACAAAACCTGAAAAGGCCGATGTCATCATAGTTTTAGGAGGAGACAACGGCCTGCGAGTCAAAAAGGGCACTGAACTGTTCAAGGCAGGCTACGCACAAAACATCGTCCTGACCGGCATTGACAGCCGTTATTACAATCCGAACCGCCCCAACTGGCGTGAACGAAGGGTGATGGAGGCGGGCATATCGAAAAAAGCGATCACGGTCGATATCTGGTCGGAAACTACGTGGGAAGAGGCTGAAAATACCTTCGATCTGATGGGGAAAAAAGGGTGGAACTCCGCCCTGGTAGTGAGCGATCCGCCTCATATGCTTCGACTCTATAAAACCTGGAAAAAAGCGTTTGCCGGATCCTCCAAAAGCTTCATTCTTGTAGCCACCGATCCGGAATGGTGGGATCCGCTTTTCTGGTGGCGCGATCCTTACAGCCAACGCTTCGTGCTGAGTGAGATCAAAAAGAATTTCTATTACCTGCTGGCCTATTATTGAGAACAGGCTTCGGAGTCATGTCCGAATTGCTGAAGCATTGCTGACACCGGGGCCTTCGATGGCGCTGCGCCCCCCGCTCAGTGGCGTAACCCTGATGTGCGACGAGATGCGATCACGAAGCGCTGCAACGTGGGAAATGACGCCAATAAGCTTGCCCGACTGCTGCAATCCGGCAAGCGTTTCAAGTGCAGTTTCAAGCGCCTCCTCGTCAAGCGTGCCAAACCCTTCATCCAGAAAAAGCGAATCGACGCGAACGTTTCGGCTCGACATCTGCGACAGGCCAAGGGCGAGCGCGAGACTGACGATGAAGCTCTCGCCACCGGAGAGGTTGCGCGTTGAGCGGATTTCGCCCGCCTGCCACTGGTCGATGACGCTGAGTTCGAGCGGTGCGGACGGATCGTGCAGGAGCTGGTAACGATCAATCATCTGCTTGAGCTGAATATTGGCGTTCTGAATCATCAGCTCGAAGGTGATGCCTTGGGCGAAATTGCGGAACTTCTTGCCGTCCGCCGAGCCGATGAGATCATGCAAAAACTCCCAGCGACGGCACTCCGATTTCTGCGACTCGACCGCCTGCATTTTTGAACGATGCTCATCGGCAGCCTGTGCGTTCTCCCGAAGCTGATTTGCGATAGCACCGATCCGTCCCCTGACATCGCGTAACTGTTCCTGCCGCTTGGCGATACGCGCCGAAAGCTCCTCAACCGTTTCCGTCGAAAGCTGCCGCTCCCGTGTCTCTTGAAGCCTCGCCTGTCGCTCCTGCCGACGCGCCTGGAGATCGCGGGTACGCCGGTCAAGCGAGTCAGCCAGCTCTTCAAGCCGCTGCCGTTCGTCATCCTCCAACCGCGCTTCGAGAAACGCTGCCTCGCCATCGAATCCCCGCTGCCGAAGCTCGCCACCGAACGCCTCCTCTCGCCGATCAAGCTTCTCCCGTCGCTCCTCGACGGCACGTCGCAGTTCGCTCATCGCCGTGTCGAGTACAGACAGGGCTTCGCGAGCGGCGTTGCGGATTTCCGTCACCTCGTCAAGCTTTTCGCGAGTGGCTTGCAAACTCTTTTCGAGCTGCACCTCCTCCGCATCCGGATTGCCACCCTGAAGTACGCCTGCGCGTTCGGACTGCAAAGCTTTGAGACCGGCCTCGGCGGCTTCGGCATCGCGACGCTTGGCGGAACAGTCGGCGTCAATGATGAAGAGTTGCTCGTCGAGATTTTTCAGACGCGACTCACTGCTGAGCTGTTCCTGTTCGAGGCTCCGGACACGAGCTTCGCTGCCCAGCCAAGCCTCGCTTCGCTCCTCGAGGGCAGCCGCGATGGTTGACGGGTCATCGAGTTCCCGAATGCCGAACGGCTCGATCAAATCAGCGAAGCTTCGCCGACGACCGGCAAGATTCTGCTGCGCTTGCTCAAGCTCCTTTTCGAGTCGAGCCAGATCGAGTCGCATCGAGCGCTGGCGTTCGGTCGCCTGTTCGAAGTTGCGCTGAGAGCCAAGTACCGTCTCCTTGCGCTGAGACAAGTCAGCCTCATCGTCACGAATCCGCTGTTCGAGCATTTCGAGCTGCCCGATGCGCCCGGCAAGCGCGTCTCGCTGCGACGCGGTTTGCCGCAACGCCTCGCTGACGACCAGCTCGGCCTCACGCGGCGGAGCGTCGATGCCCGCCTCCTTAAGCAGAACGAGGCACTTTCGTCCGGACGATTCGCGCAGGTCGGCAAGCTCTTGCCGACTCTTTCGGCGCTCTTCGATCTCCGTGCCGGATTTGGCAAAGGCGATCTCCAGCCCGTTGACCTCCGCCGAGCGTTCCCGTACGTTGAGCCTTGCAGCTTGCAACGCATCACCACCGCTCTCCGGCAACGCCCCTTCAGCATAGGGATGGTGCGTCGATCCGCAGAGCGGACAAGGTTCGGCTTCGACAAGCCGCCCGCGCTCCTCTTCGAGGCTGCGCACCCGATCGGCAAGCCGCGCAAGCTCCTCCTGTGAAACCACTTCACGCTCCACACTTTCGAGAAGCTGACGGGCGTGATCGAGCTTGAGCGACGTCTCGGTACGCCTGCGCTCCGCCCCCTGAATTTCTGTATCAATCCGCTCGATCTTCGGCGCAAACTGCTTGCCCTCGGCGTAAAGTTCCATGATGGCTTCGAGCAGACGGTGACGCTCCCGGAGAAGGTCGAGTTCCCCGAGAAGGGACTTGAGCGTTGCGCCATCGAGCTGCGATAAGAAGGCTCCCTTCAGCTCCCCAAGTGCTTTGTCCGCCTCCTCAAATGCAGACCGCGACTCACAGGCATCCGCTTCAGCCAGCGCCAGTTCGTCCTGCAACGTTTCCTGATCGCGGTGCAAGCCATCGATAGCCGATGCGGCGACGGCCTCCCGTTGGGCGGCGGGATGAAGCTCCTCAAGAGCATGACGGATGCCCGACAAAGCACCGGCAAGCGAGGCGTCGATCCGATGCTCCGCCTGCCATTCACGCAACTCCTGCAAGGCGCGACGAGTCGATTCGAGAACCGTTGCAACTTCGGTTCGTTCGCTCCGAAACTGCGCCTGACGACGTTCGAGCGTCTTGCGCTCCTGCTTCAGCCGCGCGAGTTCGCCCGATTTCGCCACAATCTGCTCGTCAAGCCGCCGGGCACGGGCGATCAGCGGCCTGGAATCCTGTACGGCTTGCTGTGCCGAAGCAACGTTACGTTCGGCGGCTTTGTGTGCCTCGTTCGCTTCGTGGACGGCACGCTCCGCTTCGGGATGTTGCGCTTCTTTTCCGGCAAGATCAGCGGCATTACGCCGCACCTCTTCGCGCATCAACCGCACCTCTGTCCAGACAGCCTCGACCAGCTCAGCAGTGCGCGCACGCTCAAGTCGCCGCGCATCGTCGCGAAAAGCTTCACGCTCGGCTTCGAGCGTTTCGGCTTCGTGACCAGTTGCCGCCAACGCTTCTTCGAGTCGCGCGATCTCATCGAGCCAGCGCAATGCGGCGGCATCCGATTCGAGGTTTTTGGACAGCTCCCGCTCGGTTTCGACCAGCCCGCCACGCTCGGCTTCAAGCTCCACCAGCACCTCCGGAGTCAGCAGACGGAGGCCGCCCGCTTCGAGCTCAAAGCGTTGAAGTTGCTCCAGTTCGGTACGTTTGCGCTCGTGCACTTTCATCGAAATCACTGAGTAAATCTCCGTGCCGGTGATCTGTTCGAGCACCGGAGCGCGCTGATCGGCGTCGGCCTGCAGGAACTTCGCAAACCCACCCTGCGCCAGCAGCATCGAGCGGGTGAAGCGGTCGAAATCCATGCCTGTGCGCACCTCAACCTCCTGCCGGGTCTCCTGTACCTTTGACTGGATGACTTCACCGGTCTCCGCGTCGGCGATCTCGTGCTTCTGCGCCTGCAACACGCCGCCCGGCTTTTTGCGGGAGCGGTGCTGGCTCCAGGTACAGCGGAAGGTGCCGGAGGCAGCGGCGAAGGTGACCTCGGCGAAGCACTCTCCTGCATGGCGCGACATGATTTCGTTGCTGCTCACGGTGATCTTGCCAAGACGCGGCGTCTCACCGTAGAGCGCCAGGCAAATGGCGTCGAGAATGGTGCTCTTGCCCGAACCGGTGGGGCCGGTGATGGCGAACACGCCGTCGGCGACATACTCCGGGCGGGTGAAATCGATCAGCCACTCCCCTTGCAGGGAGTTGAGATTGGCGAAACGCAAGGTCAGAATCTTCATCCTGCCTCCCCCTCTTCAGCCCGGACGTCATCCTCGTGGATCGAGCGGAGTACCTCGCGGTAGCTCTCCATCAGCGCAGGCCGAAGCGCCTCATCGATTTCACGCACGTCGAGGCAGCGCTCGAAGACCACATCGGGATCGAGCTGTTCGAGCGTTTCGTCCGCTTCGAGCTGGCCGAGCGTCTGCCGGAGCGGACGGTTGTTGCGAATGCGACGGATTTCAAGCAACGAGCCTTCGACCGCCGCTTCAAGCGCCTCCTGCACAACCGCCGCGGACTGATCGCCGACGTAGTCAATTTCCAGCCAGGCAGAGCTGCCCGCCGAACGGAGCGAGGCAATAGCGGCAGTCACGTCGTCGAGGCTGCCCGTAAGTTGTTCGAGCGGCTGGAAGCCGGGCACTTCGATTTCGGAAACGGCAGGAACGCGCCCGGCAAACTCCACCTCCAGCACCAGCTTGCGCTGCCGTGCTTCACCAAAACCCATTGGAATCGGCGAGCCGCTGTAGCGCAACCTCGCCTCGCCGCCCACTTTTTGCGGCACATGCAGGTGACCGAGTGCCACGTAATCGAACAAGGCCGGAAAAACCGACGCGCCGACATGAGCAAGTGAGCCGACGTAAAGATCACGCACGCCATCATCCTCAAGCTTCACGCCGCCCGCCGTAAAGAGATGGCCCGTCGCGATCACCGGAATATCACGCCCGATGCTCTGACGACGCTCCTCAGCAATGCGGGCCACCTCGGCGTAGTGACGGAGCACGCCCTCGATCAACTTGCGATTTTTATCCTCCATGCTCTCCCCCGCCTCAACCGTTCGGATGTCGCGATCCCGCAAATACGGCACTGCGCACACCACAGCCTCCGGTTCGCCATCAGCGTCACGAAGCACCAGCACCTCCTCCACCGGATCGCCATTCATCGCCCCGAGCACATGCACATCGAACGAGCGAAGCAAGTCTTTCGGCGCGTCAAGAAACGACGGCGAATCGTGGTTTCCTCCCACTATAATAATATGGCGGCAGGGCGATTGGGGCGACAGCGCGATACGATGCAGGAACTGGTAGTAGAGCCTCTGCGAAACGTTGGATGGCGTGGTCGTGTCGAAAATGTCCCCCGCCACGATCAGCGCCTCGATCCCCCGCGACTCGACGAGCGCGGTAAGCCAGTCGAGAAACAGCTCAAACTCCCGCTGCCGACTGCGCCCGTACAACGTGCGCCCAAGATGCCAGTCCGATGTATGAAGGATTTTCACAATGGATAATGGAGAATGGATAATTGACAATGTAGGAAGAGGCTAGGCGCCCAGCAACTGTTGAGCCGCCTCTAATCGCTAAAATTCGGTTGTGGGATTTTGCTTTGATCTGTAAAGATCTTTGTTACCGCCACAACAAAAAAAATCATCGAATATCTGCACCCGTTTTCGTCCGTACTTGTCCGTGTTATGTCAATTCTCCATTATCCATTATTTCCGGCGGCAGCTTTTTCGATACCTTTGCACCCAACCGGCGAATCTCCTCGGCGCGTCCGGCGAGGTTGCCACGGCCTTCGGTGAGGCGCTTCATGGCGAGGTCGAAGGAGTCCGAAACTCCGACGAGTTTTTTGCGGGCCTCGGTCATCGCTTCGGCAACGAGCGCCACCTGGTCGTAGATGCGCCCCGCTTTATCGGCGATC
This sequence comes from Chlorobaculum parvum, assembly GCA_011372505.1. Classification (GTDB taxonomy): domain Bacteria; phylum Bacteroidota; class Chlorobiia; order Chlorobiales; family Chlorobiaceae; genus Chlorobaculum; species Chlorobaculum parvum_B. The sequence goes on from DRSQ01000094.1 coordinate 13,416, forward strand.
AGTTCGGCGTTACGGTTCTCGTTTTCGCGCCGCCAGATTTGCGCAATCAGGCGCAACGTAATCATGAGTGTAGCCGGGCCGGTGACAACGACGTTCTTTCCGGCAAGATCGTAAAAGAGCGACGGATCGGCCTGCATGGCAGCCTGGTATGCAGGTTCGAGCGGAATGCACATGATAACAAAGTCGAGCGTCCGGTTGCCTCGAAGCGCTGCGTAATCCTTACGCTCCAGCTCGGCCACGTGCCGCCGCACCGACTGCACGTGCTCGCGCAACGCCTCGCTACGGCGGGCCTCGTTCTCCTCACCGCACCAGCGCTCGTAGGCGGTCAACGACACCTTGGCATCGACAATCACCGCCTTGTCGCCGGGCAGGTACACCATAAAATCGGGCCGCACCAGCCGCCCGTCGTCGGTACGGCCGGTCTCCTGCACGGTGTATTCACGCCCCTTCACCAGCCCCGACGCCTCCAGCAGCCGCTCGACGATCAGCTCGCCCCAGTCGCCCTGCTTCTTGCTCTCCCCCTTGATAGCCCGCGCGAGGTTGTTGGCCTCGTCGCTCACCTGATGGTTCAGCTCCTGAAGCTGCCGCACCTGTTCGAGCAGCCGCGCCGACAGCTCCGTATCGCTGCGATGCACCTCATCAACGCGCTGGCGGAACGAGTCGAGCTGCAGGCGGAACGGCTCCAGCAGCCCGTCGAGCCGCTGCCGGTGCTGTTCCGAAAGCGCCGCCCCCCGCTCCTCCACGATCCGGTTGGCCAGATTCTCCATCGCCGCCTCCAGCCGCGCCTCATCGGCCCGCCGAGCCTCCAGCGAAGCCGCCCCCCGCTCCCGCTCATGCTCCACCTCCGCCTGCAACCGCGCATTCTCGACCGAAAGCGCGTTGGACTCCCGCTGACTACGCAGAAGCAGGAATCCAAGTGCGGCGGCGAGAATGGCGAGCAGGAGGATGACGAGGGTTGAAGTCATGGGTAAATTGGGGGTTAATATTCAATCCAAGGTACGCTTTGTAATGAAAGCGGCAAGACTGATAAAACCTTGGGGGCACTCTCAATAAATTGATCTAACGCCCTCACTCCGCCGCATTCCGGTCGTTGAACATCACCTTCGGTTGGGCCTCTGCCCAGAGGGTGCCGTACTTTTGCTTCTCGGCATCGGAAAACCGAAGCGCACCCGCCAGGTACCACGAAGCCGGATGCTTTTCGGGGTCATCGCCCTCTCTGACGCCCATCGCGTGCAGGCCAGTCACCTTATTGCCCTCGCCGCGGATCACCTGCCAGTGGCCCATCACGTACTGATTCGCATCGGCAGCCACAACATCCAGCACCTCTTCGATCTGCCCCAGGTCGCTGTCACCACGCAAAGCAAGGCCGCCATAGGCATACGCAACCGACTGGTGCTCGTCCAGCACATAGCGGAGATACTTGTTTCGGGCCATGGGCTGCAAAGTCAACCCATCGGTCAGGTAGATGAACTGCTTCCCGGCCGCATCGATGCCGGACATCGAGCGCGGTAATATCCCGTTCTCCTCAGCCATGCTGAGATACCACTCCGAATACTCCTCGTACAACTCCCTGAGAAACTCTATTGAACTCATAAATCCTTCTTTTTGTAATTATGTAAGTAAAGCACAATCCATTTAACAGCACACCCGCCAAACAAGTTATGGAAAATGCCCATAAGGAACTTATCGAATCAGCGCGCAAAAAGTTCGCCCGCTACCGTGAACTGAGCCAGAAACTTGGAGAATCTGCCGCTTGGGAAACCATGCTCGAAGGCTTCCCCGAAATACAGCAACAGCGCATGGGTCCGCTGCTAGCCCGCCCCAACCTCGCCAAAGCGTTCCGTGAAGCCATTCCGCAATTCAACAGCATCGGAATGGAGATGGATGTGGTGGACATTTCAAACAAAGGTATCGACGCCGTGCTGGAAATCCAGCGCATCTGCCCGTGGCTGGAGGTGAGCAAGGAGTACGGATTCGATACGCCCTGCCATGTGATCTGTGAGCTGGATATGGAAGCCACCCGGCGAGCCTTCTCGGAAATGAGCGGCGAAATCCTTTGCCGCCAGGCCCTCGGCTGCCCGGTCTGCATCTTCAAGTACGAACGCCCTGCAAATCCACGGTCAGAGGACGACACGCCAACCACATAGCGCTCAGTCAAAACAAATTTGACTAAGAGTCGTCATCGCGAGTCCCGAGATGTCGGGGCGTAGCAATCCATCTCTTACTGACTTTGCTGATTCCTTCTGGATTTGCCACGTCGCTATGCTCCTCGTAATGACGGGAAATTCAGGAATGCTTGCCATTAACACAACGCTTACCGATTGAAACCTGAAGCTGTCTTAAAAAGAGACTCTCAAAAGTGATCCAGCATTACCTTTGATTTGTCATTCTGAACAAAGTGAAGAATCCAGTTTTTTCGAGCATTACGATTATTGACCTGATTGGCAATGCATTACGTGGCTACTCTGGATTCTTCGCCCGACTTTGTCGGACTCAGAATGACATAACAAAACGGCATGCTCTAAAAAAGCGATTTTTTCTTCCTTTTGAGACATCCCCTTCCTTGAAAGCTGAATTTACAAAGACAACATTTGATTTGTAAAGTGCTTTGCAGTCAACAAACAAAAAAAAATTAA